>JAFAUY010000396.1 GCA_019243005.1 Verrucomicrobiota bacterium
GAAAAACATCCACAGATTACGCAGATTACACAGATTTAGAAGGTGCCTCACGTGGCCTCTGCCTCCTTCATGGGTGGCATTTTTCCGCTGGTGGCATTTTACCCGAAGCTTGACGCCCGCATCCAACCCTCTCGCTGCCACTCCGAACCCCCGAATTCCGAACTCGATTTCCTGCGCCCGCCCGTTGATACCGGAGCGATGCATGTTTCCAAAGTTCTAACCGATTCACGCCGGAACGTGTCGGTGCCCGAATGGAAGTTCAGCTCCGAGGAACTCGGCGGAGGGACAGGTCCGTGGAGTGTGGTGAAGCGGACCTTGGCGGGTGGGCGGCAATCAGGCGTCGAGGTGATCGAAGTTGATAATGGCGTCCTGCAGTTCACCGTGGTGCCTACTCGCGGGTTAAACGTCTGGACGGCCATGGCGGGCGATGAACTGCGTTTGGGGTGGGATTCGCCCGTCCAGGAGATCGTTCACCCGCAGTTTGTGAACCTGGCAGAGCGCGGCGGCCTGGGGTGGTTGGACGGCTTCGGCGAGTGGATTTGCCGGTGCGGGCTCGAATCGTTCGGTCCGCCTTGCCAGGACGGCGGGCAGACCCTGACCTTGCACGGCCGCATCAATTACCTCCCGGCAAGCCGGGTGGAAGTGGTCTTTGAGTCTGCGCCGGTTGCCCGGCTCGTGATTCGGGGGACCGTGGATGAGACCTTGATGTTCGGGCCGCAGCTCCGGCTCAGCGCCGAAATCGTGACGGAGATCGGCCAGCCGGCTTTGACCTTGAACGACACGGTAACCAACCTCGGCGACGGGCCCCAGGAGATGCAACTCCTTTACCACCTTAACTTCGGGCCGCCCCTGCTGGGTGCCGGCGCGGAATTTGTGGCGCCGGTGAAGAGAGTTGCACCCCGGGACGCCCGGGCGGCCGAAGGCATGTCGAGGTGGAACCTCTACGCCGGGCCGCAGCCGCCGGGCTACCGTGAAGAGGTTTACCTGGCGGAGTTGCACGCAGACCCGGACGGCAGGACGGAAGCGGCGCTCAAATCGCCCGACGGTTCAAAAGGGGCGCTGGTGTCCTTCAACGTTCAGGAGTTGCCGTACATGGTCCTGTGGAAAAACGAAGCGCCCGCCAAATCCGGGTACGTAACCGGGTTGGAACCGGCCACCGGCTTTCCTTACTCGAGGCCGGTGGAACGGGCGGCCGGCCGGGTTTCAACCCTCGCCGCCGGGCAACGGTATCACGCGCAGGTGACGATCACGGCGTTGACGTCCCGAGAGGCGGTTCGGAATGTCGTGACCCGAATCGACGCGTTACGGCACGCCGAACCTGAAATTTCCCACACGCCCCTCCAGAGCTGAGGTTCGGCGTTCGGGGTGATCTTCCCGCCGCGGTCGCCGTGATTCGCCGTGCCCGCCGTGTGAACTCTTTCGCTGTGCCCGTCGTGTGACCGGGCAGGCGACCCTGACGTGTGCTACGGTAGCTGCCATGCCTTCGCCAAAACATCCCCCGAAAAGAGCAACCAGTACCAAAAAAGCACCAAACGCCCTCGCCAAACCGGTACGTCCCGATCAGACCCTGGCGGCCATCGTAGGCCCGGAGCCTTTGCCCCGGACTGAGTTGACCAAACGGGTTTGGGCGTACATCCGCGAACATAAGCTTCAAGACGCCCAGGATCGGCGCCGCATCCGCGCCGACGACAAACTCCGCGCGGTCTTCAACGGCCGGGACTCGGCGTCAATGTTCGAGCTGACCAAATTCGTCAACGGGCACCTCGCCTGAGGGCGGACGTGAGATAACCCAATCTTCGCGGTCGCGCGTTGCGCGACGGCGTTCTACCCCTGCCCCGGCGCACAAGGGACGAGGCCGGAGGCCGGATTTTGACCCCGGCCGACCTCTTTGTTCGCCCGGGCCGGGAACGGCTTTGCCGTGCTCGTCCCGGCCGACGATCAAGCGATCGGAACGGGCCGGAGATCGGTTTTCGCTTTATGCCCGCCCGGGCGATGTGGTAGGAACTAACCGGCGGCTTCAGACAGATAGGAACGAGGTCGTCGGACCCGGGCCGGTTCAATCTGCAAACCCAGGGATGCACCCGAAAGCTTGTCAGAACCAACCCATAACCATAAACCAACATCAAAATGAAACTACGTTTCCCCCTGACTGCCCTAGCATTCTTACTGGCAGCGCAATTTCCCGTTACGGGGTTCGCGGCAGGCGGCAAAAAGCTGGAAGTGTTTTCCTGGTGGACTTCCGGCGGCGAAGCGGCTGCGTTAGACGCCTTATTTCAAGCATACCGGAAGGCTGATCCGGGAGTGGAAATCATCAACGCAACGGTCGCGGGCGGCGGCGGCTCGGCGGCGCGCCCGGTGCTCCAGGCCCGGCTGGCCGGCGGCAATCCTCCTGATACCTGGCAGAGCCACCCCGGCTGGGAACTGCTCGGCCAATACGTCGCGGCCAACTACTGCGAACCGATTACCGACATCTACCAGAGCGAAGGTTGGGACAAAGTCGTGCCCAAAGGGCTCATTGACCTGATGACCAAAGACGGCCAGACGTACGCCGTTCTGGTCGGCGTCCATCGCGGGAACGTTCTCTGGTACAACAAAAAAGTTCTCCAAAAGAATGGGATCAACGTCGGCGACAAGGTGACGTTCGACGAGTTCTTTGCAGCAGCTGAGAAACTAAAAAGTGCCGGAGTTACCCCATTGGCCGTAGGCGATTCCGGCATCTGGGCATCTTCCCAACTATTCGAAAACACCTTGCTGGGAACGGTAGGACCACAAGGCTGGACGGCCCTTTTCAACGGGAAAATGGCGTGGGACGATCCCAAAGTGAAGCAGGCCGCGGAGACCTATGGAAAAATGCTGGGGTACCAGAATTCCGATCATTCCGCCCTGACCTGGGACCAGGCGGTCAAAGCCGTGATGGAAGGCCGGTGTGCGTTTACCTCGATGGGCGATTGGGCGTACGGCGAGTTTGCCAAGGCAAAACTGAAGGATAACGAAGATTTCGGCTGGGTAGCTCATCCCGGCACGGACGCTGCCTTCATCATCGTTGCCGACGGGTTCACCCTGGCCAAAGGTGCGCCGCACCGGGACGAGTGCGTAGCGTGGCTGAAAACCTGCGGGAGCAAAGATGCGCAGGAGGCATTTAACCCGTTGAAAGGTTCAATCCCGACGAGAACCGACGCGGACAAGAGCAAGTTCGGTCCTTACCACAACTGGTCGATGACGGCGTTCGGGTCAGCCCAGCTGGTTCCGAGCGTGGTGCACGGCGAAGCGGCGCCGGCGGCGTTCCAGCAAGCGTTGAACGACGCGATCACGACGTTTGTGGTGGACAAGAACGCCAACAATCTCACCCAGGCGTTGGTGCAGGCGGCAAAAGAATCTGAGACGGCCCAATAGGGGTGGCGGGAATCCCGCAGGAGGCCGGCCGGCCCGCCGGCGCGACCGCGTTCGGGGGGGGGCGTCCGGCCTCGCGTGTGCCGCGCCCGACGGGTCCGGCCTTGCTTGGCCGGTTCTTCTTCATCCAGGGGCCTGCTGGCAGGTTCGGTAAAGAGGTAGGAAAACTCATAGATCTCTATGTTGGACTTCTACCCTGTCCCGGTCAGCGGTGTCAGGTAGTGAGAAGTTAGTCGGCAGTGCCGGGTGGGACGCTGGAAAGGGGTTTGCGTCCCCCCGGGACGTTTGCGATGGCCCACCGGCAAGCACCCCGCCGAGGACACGGTGAAACACGGTGATCACGGCGGGCAGGAAACTGCGGACGTGACGTAGGCAGCCCGCCCCCAGCGTCGCACCCGCCACCCGTCCACCCTTACGGCCACGTGATTGCTCCGGATCGAACTGGGAAGGCCGGGTGACTTTCACTTGCAAGCACGCATCCACCTTCGATAATATCGGAACATTCATGGCCACCTACATCTATGAGACGGTCCCGGACAGTCCCGGCGAATCCGTTCGGCGATTTGAAGTGAAGCAGAGCATGAAAGACGCCCCGCTCACCCATGATCCTGAAACCGGCAAACCGGTTCGGCGCGTGATCTCCGGTGGGCTGGCCATCATGACCGGGAGGCGCGGATTGGCTACGACTGGAAGTGGATCGGCCGCTCGCCAGCATTCCTGCGCCGGCGGCTCATGCGGCTGCTGCTGAGAACATAGATGTTTTCCGACGAGCAACCGGGCTTGTTCCAGGATACCCACCGGGGCGCCGCGTCGTCGCGACCGGAATTGTCGTGCAACGGGCAGCACCGGTCTGCCGTCAAGAATTACGTTCTCGACACGAACGTACTGCTGCATGATCCGCATTCGGTTTACCGGTTTGCGGACAATCACGTCTGGATTCCCATCGATGTGCTTTGCGAGCTGGACAAGTTCAAGAACGAGCCGACTGAACGCGGCGCCAATGCGCGTGCGGTGCACCGGTTTCTGACGCGGTGTTTCAACCAGAACAGCCGCCTCGTGACCCGCGGCGCAAAAACCCCGGGGGGCGGCACCATCCGGATTGCGGTAAACGAATGCATATCGGCGTTGCGGACCAGCAAAGGGTTCCGTCGGTTCCAGCAAACTTTTCGCGACCTGGATAAGCCGGACCACCGGATTCTGGCGCTTTGTCTATACGTCAAGGGCAAGTCGCCCGACCGCACGATCCTGGTCACTAAAGACCTCAACATGCAACTCAAGGCCTTATCGATCGGCCTTGAGGCTCAGGATTACGAAAACGACAAGGTTGAGGTTAAGGACGTCGAGGGTTACGGCCAAAAAGAAATCCAGGTCGATGCTCAGGATATGCAGCGCTTCGCCAGTGCGCGCGAACTGCTGCTGCCAAGGCGCCCGGACCTGGAGGTGAACGAGTACGTTTTCCTGGTCGATGAGGGTGGAAAAATGCTGCCTGCACGGCACGCGGGCAACGGTCTGTGCCGGAAGCTGAGCCTGCCCACGGCGCTCACCAACCCGCGCGGCGTGCACCTCAAACCGCTGAACCTGGGCCAGCAATGTTTGCTGGACGCGCTGCTCGACCCGGACATCTCGTTGGTGACCTGCTACGGCCAGGCCGGGACGGGCAAGACGTTGCTGGCCGTGGCGGCGGGTTTGCATCTTTACTGGTCACACGCCTTCAGCGGTATCACGGTCAGCCGGCCGGTGGTCGCCATGGGTGACACGCTCGGTTTCCTGCCCGGGGCGCTCGATGAAAAAATGAAGCCGTGGCTGCAGTCGATCTACGACGCGTTTGAGCTATTGTTGCCCACCCAGCCGCCGCCGGAACCGGACAGAAAAGGACGGAAAAACAAGCCGGCAGAGATGGCGGCCCCGATTTTCGGAAATGGCGGGCCGAAGCCCTACGAGCAGCTGATCGAGCAAGGGTGCGTGGAAATCGAAGCGCTCTGTTACATTCGCGGCCGGTCCATCCCCAACCGGTACTTCGTGCTGGACGAGGCCCAGCAATTAACCCCGTTGGAAGCCAAGACGGTGGTGACCCGAATGTCCAAGGGTTCCAAGCTCGTCCTGGCGGGCGACCCGGCCCAGATCGACAACCCATACGTCGACAGCCGTTCAAACGGGTTGGTCTACACTCGAAACCGGCTCAAGGGGCAGACCGTTACGGCTCACGTATGCCTGACCAAGGGCGAACGCAGCGCACTCGCCGAAATCGGCGCCAACTTGATGTGACCGGACTGGTCCCTGATACTGCCCCATGCCCAATTCCCCCCTCTTCTCCCTAGACGACCGCGTCGCGCTGGTTACCGGCGGGGCGCGCGGAATCGGTTTCGCCTCGGCCCAGGCATTGAAAGAGCATGGTGCCAAGGTCGTGATCATCGACATCAACGTTGAGCTGGGCCAGCAGGCCGCCCAGAAGCTCGGAGCCGATTTCATCGCGGCCGACCTGACGAAGTCGGACCAGGTGCGGCAGGCGGCCGGTTCGATCGTCGAGAAGCATGGCCGGATCGACGTGGCGCTCAACAACGCGGGCATTGCCGTAAATGTGCCTTCCGAAGAGTGTTCCGACGAGGACTGGTTGCGCGTGATTAACATTAACCTGAACGCCGTCTTCTTCTGCTGCCGCGAGTTCGGCAAAGTGATGCTGCAGCAAGGCCGTGGAAGCATCATCAATCTCGCCTCCATGTCCGGCGTGATTTCCAACACGCCGCAACCTCAATCGGCTTATAACGCGTCTAAAGCGGGCGTGATCCTGCTGACCAAATCGCTTGCGGGGGAATGGGCCAAGCGCGGCGTCCGCGTCAACAGCATTTCGCCGGGTTACATCGGCACGGAAATGACGAAGCTGGGCATGTCACAGTCGGACTGGTACCAGCGTTGGCTGGAGTTCACGCCGATGGGGCGCCTGGGCGAACCACAGGAGGTGGCCAACGTGGTCGTATTTCTGGCCTCGGACGCGAGCAGCTATTTTACGGGAAGCAATCTCCTCGTGGACGGCGGTTACACGGCGTGGTAGCCGCAGGCGCCGCACCGTTACTTCCGAAACCGCTGCCGCCGCGCGCGCGCGAACAGGGCCCGTCTCAAAGCCTTGGCTGGATTCAGGAACTCCCTGTCGACGTTGAGGCGCGGCAACAGCAATGGCGGCGTTTCCGGACCTGCCAGGTCTTCGACGATGGTACACGCGGTGGCGAAGCCGGCTTCCCGTACCAGGTCACTCACCGCCGGCGTAAGGCCGCCGTAAGGGTACGCGAAGTGGCGGACCTCACGGCCGAACGTGTCTTCGAGCTTTTTTTTGGACGCGCAGATTTCCTCGCGCGCTTGCGCCAGGGAGACCTGGTCCAGGTGCGGGTGCGTTAACGTGTGGGCGCCGATCTCGTGGCCCAGGCTGAGCCAGTCCCGCACCTGCGCGGCGTCCATCAGCGGTTCCATCGTGTGGTCCACGCCGGCATCCCATTCGTTGCGCATGCCTAACCGGTCGGCGACCAGGAAGTTGATGGCCTTGAAGCCCAGATCGGCCAGAACCGGGCCCGCATGTTCCAGTGCGCTGACAAATCCATCGTCAAACGTCAGCACAAACCCTTTAGCCTGCGTTCGCGGCGGCTCGAGGACTTCGTCCAGGTGCAAGCTTCGGGCCCCTGCCCGCTTCAGCTTGCCGACGGCCACTGAAAAGATCTTCGGCG
>JAFAUY010000306.1 GCA_019243005.1 Verrucomicrobiota bacterium
CACGTCGACCTTAAGGGCATGACCCCCCAGGTCCTCTCGCAGGCGCGCCAGATCGTTCTCGGAAATATTGAAATCGACGTACACCGGGTCCTGCCGTTGGATATTTACCAGCGTCGTACCACCCGTAGCCACGTAATTGCCCGGGTCCACCAGACGCCGACCGGTCCGTCCATCCACCGGTGCCCGCACCTGGCTGTACTCCAGGTTGAGCCTGGCCCGTTCAATGGCCGCTTGATCTCTGACGATTGCACCCTGGAGGTTCTGGACCTGCGTGCGGTCCTGGTCGATTTGCTGTTCCGAAACGAAGCGTTGTTTGCCGATCTGCTCATCGCGCTGCAGGTTGCGCTGGGCCAACTGCAGTTGGGCCTGGTCCGACTGCAGCTGGCCCTGGGACTGCTCAAGATCAGCCTGGAACGGCCGCGGATCGATGACGAAAAGCAGGTCCCCCTTTTTTACCTCCTGGCCATCCTTGAAATGCACTTCGGTGATCCGCTCGCTCACCTGCGGTTTTACGTCGACCGATTCCGGTGAGGTAACCCGGCCGAACTCATGCAATTGAATCGGCACATCCTGGGTGCTGACCTGCGTAACCAAAACGTTCTTGGGCGGCGCCTGACCTGTCCCGCCCGGGGGTGATTGTTGGCCGCAGCCGATTAATGCCAGGGGGACCAGAAGAAGAAGAGAAGATCGCAAACGCAACATACACACAATGGGACCGTAAGATCCGCCACATTTGCCGCTTTTGCGACGGTTGCTTTACGGAATCAATCCGCAGAACACGCAGACAACGCAGAAAAGAGACTAAAACATCCACAGATTACGCAGATTAAGGAAACTGCAGATTTTTCTGCGTTGTCTGCGTGTTCTGCGGATGCATCGCGTCTCCGACTTTCAGTTCAAAGCGGGCGCGCCGCCGGAGCACCTTGATCTCCGCTTCAAATGCGGTTGAGAGCACTTGCGAGGTGATGACTTTGTTCGACGCGCCCTGCACCAGGATCTTTCCGCGATGCAAGACGAGCGCCCTCGAGAAACAGGGCAAAATCTCCTCCACGTGGTGGGTAACCATGACCAGGTTCGGAGTTTCCGGCGCGAGGGCAAGACGACGGATAAAGGCCAGAAACCGCTCCCGCGCCACCGGATCGAGTCCGGCACAAGGCTCGTCCAGAATCAGGATTCGAAACTGTGCCATCAGCGCACGGCCGATCAGGGTGCGTTGCCGTTCCCCTTGGGAAAGGTAAAGCCAGGGACGGCCGGCCAATGGTTCAGCTTCAACCTGGCGGAGAATCGAGAGGGCGGCTTCGCGGAGTGCCGCCTTGGGCTTGTGCCAAAGGTTCAGTTCCGCGGTGCGACCGCTGGCGACAACCTCGAGCGCCGTCTGCCCATCTTCGATGAAATGCCGGATGCTCGAACTCACCAGGCCGACCTCCTTGCGCAGCTCACGCCAGTCACTGTGGCCGTATTCCCGGCCCAGGACGCAGATCTTGCCCCGGGAGGGCGTCAGGTAACCGGTAACGCAGCTCAACAGGCTGGTCTTGCCCGAACCGTTGGGGCCCAGCACCACCCAATGTTCGTTTGCCTGCACCTCCCAGTTCAGGTCTTCCAGAATGACGTTGCCGCTTCGTTGGACGAACAGGTCGCGAACGGAAATGATAGGCATAGAAAAGCTTCTTACGTGACCGCCGGAGCGTGACGGTATATTGACCGGTTAGCAGATCCCGACGACGGGAACCAAACCATTTGACCAGCGAGAAACGACAAAGGTGGCGTTGGATGCTTCTGATCTTTCCGATCCGCCAGAACGGCCGCGGTACCTGAGCGGAAAGACGAATACCTGGTTACCGATCAAAAACCGGGCCTTCGGGCTATTATGGCTGCTCAGCCTGACCTCAGGCAGCCTCGTGCCGGCCCAGGATGTCGCGCTCCGCTGGCTGGTACATCGGGTGTCAGCCTCAACCTTTTTGTTATCCATCATACCGAGCGTCTCGTCGGCAGCGTTCTTTCTGGTCACTTTTCCGGGCGGAATCCTGGCTGACCGCTGGCCTCGAAAGCGGTTACTCCGCTTGGTCTATATCGGGCTCGGGCTGGCCTCGGCGGTGATGGCCGCCCTCAGCACCGTTCCAAACCTGCCGGCCCAATTTATCCTGTGCTTGTCGCTGCTCTCCGGTGCCGGGATGGCATTAAGCGCCCCGGTCTGGGCGGCCTTGTTCGTGGAGATCGTGGACAAACCCGACGTGGAGGCGGCGGTGGCACTGAGCGGGGTGCAAATCAACCTGTCCGGTATCCTGGGCCCGGCCCTGGCGGGGTTGCTGCTCACCCGATTCGGTCCCGGGTCGATCTTCATGGCCGGCGCGCTGACCTTCGCGGGCGTCTCGCTGTCCATGAAATTCTTGCCGCAAGGACGAAGAGGCCCGCCGGCCAGCCCCCCAACCCTGAAGGAGGCAATCGCGGAAGTTAAACGCTTTATCGCGCGCCGCGCTCAGATGCGGGTGGTGATCTTTCGGAACCTACTCTTCAACTTCTTCATTGCATTGATCCCGGCGTTGCTCCCCACCTTCGCGTTGCAAGTCCTCAATCTCAGTTCGGGCCAGCTCGGCCTGCTCTTTACCTCGCTCGGAATCGGTTCCGTCATCGGGGGCATCTTCCTGGTGCCGGTGCTGCAGAAGAAGCTCTCACCCAACGCCATCACGGTGGCGGCATGCGTCCTGTTGATCATCGTGTTCTATCTGATCGGCTTCGTCCGACAGCGGTTCGTTTTTCTGGCGGTTGCAGCCGTGGCCGGCAGTTCCTGGACCCTGGCGGCCACCGAGATCTGGTCGGTCGGCCAGCGGGCAACGCCGGACGCCTCCCGTGGCCGGATTAACGCCGTGCTGATGATGACCGGAAGCGGGGCGATGGCCCTGGGAGGGGTGGTCTGGGCATCCGTGGCCACCGCCGCGGGTCCGGTGAACGCGATTCACATCGCCGCCCTCAGCCTGCTGGTCTCATTGCCTTTTCGGATCTGGTGGCCGCTGGACAAGAAGTGACGGGTAGCGGGTAACGCGTAACGGGTAACGGTGGGAAAGCAAAGCTTTACGCCGGGCGCGGTTTTCTTCCGCACTCGTTACGCGTTACGCGTTACCCGTTACATGAACCTGCAGTCGAGCGCCAGGGCTTGCCGCAGCAAGCGCAGGTACTTGGTTCGGGAAATCTCCACCGCACCAAAGCTCTGGAGATGGGGTGTGATGTACTGGGTGTCGAGCAACCGGTACCCGCGCCCCTGCAAACGTTGCACCAGCGCCACGAGCGCCACCTTTGAAGCGTCGGTCTCATGGTGAAACATCGACTCGCCAAAAAACGCCCCGTACAGACCCACGCCG
>JAFAUY010000437.1 GCA_019243005.1 Verrucomicrobiota bacterium
AGAAACGTGGCGTGGATGCGAACATCGATGCCGGCGACCCGCGCGATTTTAAAGGACCATCTCATGAATCCCTGCAACGTTCTCCAAAGGAACTCGGGTGTCGAGTGCCGCGAAAAATGCCACGAACGCCACAAGCGGAAAAATGCCGCAAATAAAGAGGGGCAGTAGCCGATGTCCCTCCGGAATACGCGCTGCCCGGCCATCCCTTTAATCTGTGTCAATCTGTGGATGTCTTTTCTGCGTTGTCGGCGTGTTCTGCGGATCCGCCGCTTGCACTTTCCCGACGTGGCACCAATGGAGGGTATGCGGCGGATAGTCGTCCGCGCGCGGTTCCGCGATGGCACCATCTGAGCGTGTGCGGCGGATGATCGTCTCTCTCCATTTGTGGCATTCGTGGCATTTTTCGGCTTGTGGCATTGTTGCGGCCGCTGCGACCGCGGTGTGACGGCGTTGCGCCCGGCACGTTTAGTGTTAGCTTCCGTGTCCTCCGTATGAACTATAAAGACACGCTCAACCTGCCCAGAACCGAGTTCCCGATGAAGGCGAATCTGACGAGCCGGGAACCCGAGATTTTGGCCCGTTGGGAAAGGGAAAACCTTTACGCGGCGATCCAGGAATCCCGCAAAGGGGCTCCGCTCTTTGTGCTTCATGACGGGCCGCCGTTTGCCAATGGCGACGTGCACATGGGTACGGCCCTCAACAAGGTGCTCAAGGACTTTATCGTCAAAAGCAAGACCATGCTGGGCTACCGGGCCCCGTACGTGCCCGGCTGGGACTGCCACGGCCTGCCGATCGAATATAAGGTCGTCAAGGAATCGCGCGGGCTTTCGCCGTTGCAGGTGCGCCAACGTTCAGAAGCGTACGCGCGGAAGTACATCGACATCCAGCGGCGGCAGTTCCGGCGGCTGGGCGTGCTGGGCGATTGGGACAACCCTTACCTGACGCTCGACCCGGCCTATGAAGCCGAGATCCTGCGCGCGTTTGCGGACCTGGTCCATAAAGGCCTGGTCTACCAAAGCAGGAAACCGGTCTTCTGGAGTACCGGCGCGCAGACGGCGCTGGCCGAAGCCGAGGTCGAGTACCACGAACGCGATGATCCTTCAATCTACGTGGCGTTCCCGATCATTTCGGGCGCGTTTGCCGGTACGGCTGAGGCAGTCATCTGGACGACCACGCCCTGGACGCTGCCGGCGAACCTCGCCATTGCCGTTCAGCCCAAGCTCACTTACGTCGTCCAGGGTTTCACCCACCCGCAACATCCCGGTATCCGTCGTTTTTTGCTTGCCCGGGAACTGGTCGACGCCTTTAGCCGGGACACCGGGTGGATACCCGAAGGCGAACCTGCGGCCACGGCCCCGGGCAGCGACCTCGAAAAGACGCTCTGCCGTCACCCTTTCCTGCCGCGCGACTCGATCATTTTGCCGGGGGAGTTCGTAACCACCGATGCAGGCACCGGCTGCGTGCACATCGCGCCGGGCCACGGCGAGGACGACTATGCGCTCGGGTTAAAGTACCACCTGCCCGTTTTCGCGCCGGTGGATGACGACGGCCGTTACACCCCGGAGGTCGGCGTTCCCGAGTGGATCGGCAAATACGTGTTTGACGCCAACCACGACATCGTCGAACGGCTCAGGCGGGACGGAAAACTGGTCGGCGCCCACAACTACCGCCACTCTTACCCGCACTGCTGGCGCTCCAAGACCCCGGTGATCTTTCGCGCGGTCGAACAGTTTTTTATCCGCATTGATGCGATCAAGGCGCAAGCCTTGGCTGCCATCGACGCCGTTACCTGGTTGCCGGCCTGGGGTCGCAACCGGATGTACGCCACCGTCGAGTCCCGGCCGGACTGGTGCATTTCGCGCCAGCGCACCTGGGGTGTGCCGCTGCCCGTCTTTTACCGCGACGGTGAACCGCAACTGAATGCCGATTGGGCGGCGGCCGTGGCTGACCTGGTGGCGGCTCGCGGTTCCAACGTCTGGTACGAACTTGACGATGCGCAGATCACCGAGCTTCTCGGGCTTCCCGCCGGTTTGACCCGGCGCCAGGACACGCTCGACGTCTGGATCGATTCCGGCGTCAGCCACCTGGCGGTTCTCCGGCATCATCCCCAGCTGCGCTGGCCGGCGGACGTTTACATCGAGGCAACCGACCAGCACCGGGGCTGGTTTCAATCTTCCTTGCAAACCAGCGTTGCCCTCGAAGGCCGTGCGCCCTACCGCGAAGTCATCACTCACTCCTTCGTCGTCGATGTGGAGAGCCGCGCGAAAATTTCCAAATCCGCCCAGGGTTCCTACGCCAAGCCGACTGAAGCCGAACATTTCGTGAAAAAGTTCGGAGCTGACATCGTGCGGCTCTGGGTTTCGAGCGTCAACTACGCCGATGAAGTGCCCTTCGGCGAACGGATGTTTGAACAGTTGACCGACACGTACCGCCGTATCCGAAACACGTTGCGCATTTTACTGGCCAATCTTTACGATTACGTCCCCGTCCCTGCCGGCTCGGTTTCACCGACCCTGGTGGACCGGTGGATCCTGGGCCGCCTGGAGCAGGTGATCGGGACCTGCCGCGAGGCGTACGCCGGGTACGAGTTCCATCGGGTCTACCATGCCTTGAACCAATTTTGCGCGGTGGACCTGAGCAGCCTCTATATCGATCTCACCAAGGACCGGATGTACTGCGATGCGCCGGATGCGCCGCGCCGGCGCGCGACCCAGGCGACGATGCGGGCGGTCTACGAGGCCGTGACCCGGCTCGTTGCGCCGATTCTGGCTTTTACGGCCGAAGAGGCCTGGACCTACCTCGGCAAAGGCTCATCCGTGCACCTGGAAACCTTCCCGGACCACCGGCCCGAACGCGTGGACGCGTTTGCGCTTCGCCAAGTGGATGCGCTGCTGCGCGTCCGCGGGTTAGTCGCGCAGGGAATCGAGGCTGCGCGGCAACGCAAGGAGATCGGCAACAGCCTGGAGGCACGCGTCCGTTTGACGTTGCCGCCGGACGATCCGGTACACGCGATCAGCCGGCAAGAAATCGAAGAGTTCCTCATCCTCAGCGATTTCGATCTGCAAGTGACTGAGGGAGATCCGACGGTAGAGGTGGGACGAACCCCCTACCCGCGGTGCGAACGCTGCTGGCGGCATCGGCCGACGGTAGGCAGCGACGCTGATTACCTGGATCTTTGTGACCGGTGCGCGGAAGTGGTGCGGAGAACCAAAGTCGAGGTAGGCAAGTGAAATACCTGCTGTTCCTGGCGTTGCCGCTGTTCCTGCTGGATCAGTTAACAAAGTGGTTGGTGCTGCAGGATATCGGGTTCGGTACCGAGATCCCGATCATTCCCGGATTCTTCAGCCTGGTCCACGTCACCAATACCGGCGCCGCCTTCGGCATGCTGCAGGGCAACAACACCTTCTTCATCATGCTTGCCGCCGTTGCCTTGGTCGTGGTCCTGGGCCTCTTCTGGCAGAATCGCCCTTCCGCCAATCGAGCGGGTCCGGGTTTGCCGGCCATGACCAAGGTCGCCCTGGCCTTGCTGCTTGCCGGAATCGTCGGCAACCTGGTCGACCGCCTCTGGCGCGGACAGGTCATCGACTTTCTGCACTTCTACTATCGGCAGTACGAGTTCCCATCCTTCAACGTGGCCGACAGTTGCATATCCATCGCCGCCGCGCTGCTTATCCTGGGCTCGGTAACCTCCGGCAAAGACAAATCAGTAACGCGTAACGCCTAAGGGGGGTAGTGGGTAAAATGCCGCAAATGAACGGGGCAGAAGCGGCATCTTCCTAGTCTGTGAATCGCTTTTCTGCGTCGTCTGCGGTATTCTGACACGGCACCCTCTGGGGGTGTGCGGCAGATTAATCGTCTCTCTTCTCGCCATGGTCGCCGTGTTCCGCCGTGCGAACTCCGTCGCCGTGGCCGTGGTGTGACGCCGTCCCCGCCGTGCGACCGGGTTGCAGCAATTTCTCCACGAGCGCAAGCGCGTCGGTTTTGGTGCGCGTTTCTCCTTCAAGCTGGCTGGTCTGCACCGCATCGAGGAGCTCCCGGAACCGGGGCCCTGGCGTCAGCCCGATCGCGATCAGGTCATGCCCGGTGATGAGCGGCTGCGGGATCAGTGGTTCGGCGGCAAACTCCTGCCGTTTCTGTTCCAGAAACTCGTAAACGCCGAGGTCCCCGTGACTTCCGGCGCAGTCCACCCGATGCAGCTCCAATTCGATCGGAAAGGTCGGGCGCGCCATAAAGCGGCGGAGCTTTGCCGGCCGCATCTGGGGCGCATCTTTAAACACCATGTGGTTACGCACCGCTTCGACGACCGCGGCCGTTTCCTCGTTCGAGAACCGCAGCCTTATCATGATCTCTTCGGCCATCTCTGCGCCGACCCGATCGTGCCCATTAAAACGAATCCGGCCCTCTTCGGGATCAAGCGTTCGGGTGACCGGTTTTCCAATATCATGCAAGAGAACGGCCCAGACTAACGTCAGCGACGCATCGGGAGGAAGCAGGCTGAGCATCAGGCGCGTGTGCACGTAAACGTCGCCTTCCGGATGGAACTGCACCGGCTGATCACAGCCGCGCATCGCCTGCACCTCGGGTAAAATCACCTGCAGCAGGCCTGAACTTTCCAGCCGGTCCAGGCCGGTTACCCGGTTAGGGTCAGCCAAGATCTTGTTGAGTTCGTCCCGGATCCGCTCGGCGCTCACCACCGTGATTTCGCCCGCTTGCTGCCGCAGGGCTTCCCAAGTGGCCGGCTCCAGGTCGAATTGCAATGTCGTGGCAAACCGGACCGCTCTCAGTAAACGGAGGCGGTCTTCCCGGAAACGTTCGGCCGGCCGGCCGATCGCACGGATCAACTTGCGGGCCAGATCCT
>JAFAUY010000055.1 GCA_019243005.1 Verrucomicrobiota bacterium
TCGCCCACGCCACCTTGGAGCCAAAAGCCGCGAGCCGGTCCTGCTGGGCGCGCTGTTTGGATCGATGCGGTTCGACGAGCAGGTAAGTCACGGCTGAATAGGTCTGGGGAGCCGCTTGATTCAGCCGTTCCAGGATGTCCAACGCCAACTGGCCGTCTTCCGCCCCTTGTTCCAGGATGGTGAATCGCGACGGAGCGCCCAGGATGCGGTGCATGGCGGCGAACTGATCGGCCAGGAGTTGCCCATACACGTTTCCGACCGAGACGTTGGTGAAAAAGTCGCCGGCTTTCCCGGTCCGCGTCTTTGGCCGGAGGTAGTAGCCGTGTTCAGGGTGATAGAGCGCCAATTCCATCAGTTCGGTAAAACGGATCACCCCGCGGCAGGCCACCTCGTCGTGGATGAGCCGGGCAATCGGAAGAGACGTGGCCGGCGGGTCACCATTTTGAGCCCACAAGAATTTTCGGGAATGCAAACTCAAGGACGCGAGGATTTTCGATTTGATCCGGCGTAAAGACCGTGACAGGGATTGAGTCTTACACTTTTATGCCCGAACCCGAGCAGCGCAAACCGTTTTACCGGAGAATTTGGTTCATCATCCTGGGGCTCCTGCTGCTTGGCGGGCTGGGTGGTGCGGCTTATTTTTACTTTGCCATCGTGGTCCGGTACGAGGCCAAAGCGGCGGAGTTTGACCTTTCCAAGCTCGAAAACCTGGAGTCGGCCAGTGTCCTCTACGACCGTTTCGGGAACGTTTACTCCAAGCTTTTTATCCAGAACCGCGAGCAGGTACCGATGAACCAGATTTCACCGCACCTGGTCGATGCGGTGATTTCAGCCGAGGACAACCGGTTCTACGAACACAGCGGGATAGATTTTCTCGGCATTTTCCGGGCGGCGCTCAAGAACACCACTTCGGGCCGGATCCGGCAGGGGGCAAGCACGGTTACCCAGCAGCTTGCGCGAAACACGTTCGACCTGCGGGACCGGACCTACGACCGAAAAGTTCTCGAGGTGTTCCTGTCTTTGCGGATCGAAAAGTCGCTGCCGAAATCGAAAATCATGGAGCTGTACCTGAACCGGGTGTACTTCGGGGGCGGCCTGTACGGTGCGCAGGCAGCTGCCCGGGGTTATTTCGGCAAGCCGGCCAAAGACCTCACGATTGGCGAAGCGGCGATGCTGGCGGGGTTGCTCAAGAGCCCAAACAACCTTTCGCCCTGGCGCAACCTGGAGGCGGCGACTGCGGAACGGGATTTCGTTCTCGGTCGGATGGTGGACAACAACAAGATCACGGCCGCAGAGGCCAAGGTCGAACAGGCCCAACCGCTCCAGATCCGGCCCAAGTCGACCTTCGTCTCGCAGTCATACGCGATCGATTTCATCCGGCAGCAGGTCCAGGATGAGTTGGGGTTCGAAGCCCTGCAAAGTGAAGGGTACAAAGTTTACACGACGATTGATCCTGATCTCCAACGGATAGCCGAGGAATCGCTGGAAAAACGGCTGGCCGAAATAGAACAGCGTCCGGATTACCAGCACCAGACGCATGACCAGTACACGGCCGGCTTAAGGCAGTGGCGGGCGTCGCACCCGAACGCGAACAACCCGCCGCCACCTGAGTACCTGGAAGGTGCGGTTCTGGCGGTGGATAGCCGGACGGGAGAAATTCGGGTCATGGTGGGAGGCCGCGATTACAGCCAGAGCCAGTTCAATCGGACTTACCAGGCTTCCCGTCCTGCCGGGACGGCTTTTGTCCCGCTTGTCTTCGCGGCGGCATTGGGCAAAGGGATCTTCCCCGGCTCGCTGGTTGACGATTCGCCGATGGACAACCGTCAGGTGATGATCGGGGGTACAACCGGCATTTTGGGAGAGTGGGGGGTGGAGAAAGCGGATAACCGGTATGAAGGTCCGATCCCGTTACGGCGCGTGCTGGCGGAATCCAAAAACGCCGCCACCGTGCGGTTGGGGGTGGAAGCCGGCGTTGAGGCGGTGCGCGATCTCGCCAAGAAAGCGGGGATCAGCGATGATCTGCGGCCATACCCGGCAACGTTCCTGGGAAGCAGTGAAGTGACCTTGGAAGACCTGGTGACCGCCTACACCATCTTTCCGGGACAAGGGACGCGGCCGCCGGCCCTGTCGATCGTCTCGCAGATCGTGTCTGCCGATGGCCGGGTGGTCTACCGGCACAAGGCCACCCATGAAAACGTCCTTGATCCGGGAGTGGTGTTCGAGGTGCATTCCTTCCTTACCGACGCACTTAACAACGGCACCGGGGCGAAAAGCCGGGAAATTTACGGGCTGAAGACCCCGTACGCGGCGGGTAAGACCGGGACGGCCTACAATTTCACCGACAACTGGTTCATGGGTTACGACAGCGCGATTACGTGCGGCGTGTGGGTGGGGTTTGACAAACCGCAATCCATTTACCGTGGCGCGTTTGCGAACGACACGGCGCTGCCGGTCTGGGTCAATGTGATGAATGCGTCCCTGGCGAAAGATCCTCCGAGGGAACTGGCCAGGCCGATCGATTTGAAACGGGCTGAAGTTTGCCTTTCGACGGGCCTGCCCGCCTCGCCTCACTGTCTGCTGACGGCATCAAACGACCCGAGCGTGCCGCCTCGCAAAGGTACTTTCGTCGAGTTCACGACGGCGAAGCAAATGCCCAAGGAACAGTGCTGGCTGCATGGCGACGGCAACCGTTCGATGGTGCGCAGCCTGAAGAACCAGGACGTGCCGCGCGCAATGAGCGCCGCAGATTCCAGCCAGGTCGCTGCCGTGAGCCTGCGTGAGCCCACCGTGATCGGCAACGATCCGTATAACTCCGTAAAACCGCGAATCCGGGACCCTGGCCAGATGCAGACGGCAAAGGCCGATTGGACGCCGGCACCACGTGCGCTACCCGTCGCCACTCCGGAACCGGAAGTCCGCCGGGCGCAACCGGTCGGCCCGTTGGACCGGCCGGAGGAACAGCCGAGAGTTGACCTGCCGACACCTGAGCCGATCGATCTGAGCAACGATCCGACGAGCCTATAATAACATATAACATCCGGGGAGGGGCGGTCGGCGGCGTCGCCCTAGCCGGCAGGTGCAACTGAAGCCGGGCTTTAACCCTGGATCCGAGGCGCTCGGAATCCGTCGGTTTGGGCGGCGTAATGAAAGGGTGCCCAATTCCCGTCCTGGTGCGCCGGCGGCCCGGATCGGTGAGAGCGGTGAGCGTTTACAAAGGTTTCGATCCGCTCCAGGGTGGCGCGCCGCGGGCGTCGCACGCCGGAGAGCCAATCCTCCACTACGCGTCCATGGACGCTTAAAAATCGGGCGATGCGGCGGATCGAGTCGCCGTCCTCCTGGATTCGTTCCTGCAGAGCTCTGAGAATAACGTCTTCTCGATGATCGAATTCACTCATGGTACTTCATCCGATTCAGAAAGCGGTGCTTTCGTTGGCTGCAAGCGCCGATGCTGGCGTCGCGGCCCGGCGAGGGGCCTCTGATCCCTAACCTCTAGAAATTTGGCGTGAGTTTCACGCAATTTATTCGAGCGGTGCACCGAATCTTTTGAGGAAGGTTTCTGGCCGTATTGCGGAGTGTTCCGGTGCGGCGCATGGGGTTACGAGTAGCGCGTAACGGGTCCGCCGGGTGAACACGATCGCCCGGCGGGCACGGCGCTCCGAACTGCAATCCCGAACGCCGAACCCCGAACTCTACTCGTTACCCGCTGCGCGTTACGCGTTACGCGTTACCCGGATCGTTTCCTGCTCGGTTACGACGGCGCGGACGCGAAAATCGTGGGCTTCGCGGGGCAGGTCATCGATCAATTGGAGGTGGAACGCAACTCCGACGGTTACCACGACCGGGTCCAGACCGGCCAGGTAACGGTCATAAAAGCCGGCACCGCGCCCGAGCCGGTCGCCCCGGCGGTTGAAGGCCAGGCCGGGCACGAGCACCAGATGCGGTGCCAGGGATGACGCCGGCCGGACCGGGGTGAGCAGGCCGAATTTGCCGGGTTGCAGTTCCGCCCAGTTATGGGCGGGGGCAAAGGTGAGGGTCGAACCGTCAAGTCGAGGGAAGAGAACCGCCCGTCCAATCCATAACCCGGATGAGTCCAGCAGCTTCAGGTCGGGTTCATCCGGCCGCGGTGCAAACAGGGCGACGTTGCCGGCCCGCCGGATAAACGGGATAAGTCGTTCACAGATGGCCAGTGAGCGGGCGTGGCGATCTTCCGCCGGCATTTGTTTCAATGCGGCCCGGACCTTGCGGCGGAGATGCGCTTTTGCGATCGGCGTGATTGCCATAGCGGCTGAATACGATAAAGCATTGATGACGTGACGACAGAGCATCAACACCAAGGAGTCTCCGTTGGGCTCAAGCCGGGCCGGGGCTGGTTACGGCGCAATTTCATCACGGAAGTTTATTTGCCTTCGCTCTTCTCGAAGCGCCGCGGGTCGAAGCGCCGCGGCGATTCGGCTCGCCCTTCGTACCCCGCGCTTCGGGGCGATGAAATTTGCCTTACCTGGATCGGGCACGCCTCGTTCCTGATCAGTTGGCGCGGCCTGAATCTGCTGGTCGACCCGATCTGGTCGCTTTGGCTGAAGGTGGTGAAGCGCATGCGACACCCCGGCATTCGCCTGGACCATTTGCCGGCCATTGACCTGGTGCTCGTCACCCA
Organism: Verrucomicrobiota bacterium; assembly: GCA_019243005.1. Lineage (GTDB taxonomy): Bacteria > Verrucomicrobiota > Verrucomicrobiia > Chthoniobacterales > JAFAMB01 > JAFBAP01. Next base: position 4,655 of record JAFAUY010000055.1, read on the forward strand.
TGCGCACTTCGATCACCTCGACCGGCGCACCCTGCGGCGGATTGCGGCGGCGCAGCCGATCGTCGTCCCGTATGGCGTCGGCAATCTGGTGCACGGCTTGGGTTTTGACCGGGTGCACGAGATGCGTTCCTGGGACACGCTTTCTTTGCATAACGTTTCGGTGACGCTAACCCCGTGTCACCACTGGGGTGCCCGCGTGCTGCACGACCGGTACCGCGGCTTTGGCGGGTTTCATTTCAAGTTCGGCGGCCGTTCGGTTTTTCATTGCGGCGATAGCGCGTACTTTGGCGGCTTCAAGGAAATCGGGCAGCGGCTCCCGACGGAGATCGCCCTTTTGCCGATCGGTGCCTACGAACCCCCGATGAAACGCGAGGTGCACATGAACCCTGAAGAAGCCGTGCGCGCTTTTTCCGAACTTGGGGCACAAACGCTCATCCCGATGCACTACGGGACGTTCCGGCTCAGCTATGAACCGCTGGACGAACCGCTGGAACGGTTCTGCGCTGAGGTGAACCGGCGCAATCTGGCCAAACGCGTACGAATCCTGGAAGAAGGGTTACCGACCGTTTTCTGACCTCTCAATTCAGAGGACGTGTGAGAGCTGAAGACGGTAAGCTTGATCAGGCTGGGCATCTCACACATCCTCTACTTCTTCTGGCGGGAGAGCGCGCTGAGGCGAATGTCTTCCTGGAGTTTTCTGACCTCCTCCGGCTTGCGATTGCAGAGCAGGGCTGCGATGAGGGCGTCGCCCCGGCGGTAACGCGCGATGAAGTTTTGCTTATCGCGAGAGCCTTCGACCTCTGCCAGGAGATGGGGGATTGAAAAATCGCCGACGAAATCGAAGTGCATGCCCAGGACGGCGCTCGACCAGGTGGGCACGATCTCGAATTTCTGGCGTTTACGACCGGTCATGTTTCCGCCGGCCACGAAGCCCTGCAGCTTCGCCATTTCATGATTGGTGCTCCGGCGCACCCCTCCGAAGACCCGGTCGGGGTACAAGGCGATATCGCCGACGGCGTAAATTCCTTTCTCGTCGCTTTCGAGAAATTCGTTTACCGGGCAGCCGCCGGGACTGCTGAGCGGGGTATGTTGAACTAACTGCAGATTGGGCTCAGCCCCGATGGCAACGATGGCAAGCCCGGCCGGGAAACGGAGCCCGCTTTTGGTCTGCACATTTTTGACGACCGTTTTACCTTCGAAACCGTTCAGGTTTTCATTCAGTAACAGTTGGACGCCGGCGCCCCTGAACTTCTCGGTCAGCCAATCGGCCGTACCGGGATCAAGGAATTCCTGCAGCATGGCGCGGTCACGCGTGAGCAAACTAAGCTTTACACCGGTGCCGAGCAGTGAGGATGCCACCTCCGCGCCCAAAAAACCGGAGCCGACGATGACCACGTACTTTTCGGATTCAAGAATTTCACGGGTAGCGAGGATGTCCCGATAATTTCGAAGGTAAACTACATTGCCCAGGTTGAAGCCGGCTACCTGAGGCCGGCGCGGGCGGCTGCCCGTGGCCAGGCATGCCTTGCGAAACTCGATGGTTTGCCCGCATTCCAGGACGGCGAGGCGCCGGTCGATGTTGAATTCGCGCACCAGCGTGCCGAGCCGTGTCTCGATGCCTCTCTTTTGGTACCACTCCGCGTTCTTTTCGATGAGCTTGTCGACGTCGGGCGTCCCGTCCTTTAACACGGACTTGGACAGCGGGGGACGCTGGTAGGGCAGAAAAGGTTCATTGCTGACCAGGGTGACCGATCCTTTCGGGTCGTACTGCCGCAACGCATCGCACACCGAAGCTCCCGCGACACCGCCGCCGACGATCAGATAGTCTCGATGGATCATGAAGTAGTGTGAAATATAGGGTTTTCGACCAGCTTTCTCCTAAAAAAATGTCAGCGGATCCTTGTAGGATGATTTAGTAAGGTGACCGGAATCGTTCGCCGCATTTGGCAGTTAAGGCTTGGCAGGTTGCCGCAAAAACCTCGCGGCCAACCAGGTTAACGTAACCAAACGGCCCGCCCAGGCAGGGCGGGTAACTCCAGCCCAGGACCGCCGCCAGGTCGCCGAGGTCAGGGTCGGCGAGGATTCCCTCATTCAACGCGTGCATTGCTTCCACGCTTTGAATAACCAGCAGGCGCTGGCTGATGATGTCCGGGGTGATCCCGCCGGGTCCCGCGGGGAAAACTTCACGCAGCTTCGGCCAGGACCGGCGTTCACCCCGGGGGCCGTAATCGTAGATGCCGGCGCCGCTTTTCTTACCGGTGCGGCCGAGGCCGATCATGCGATCGAGCAGCGCCACCGTGCGCGGGGCGTCTCGTGCGGCACCCCGTCGTTCGCGGCCGAGGCTGAGGTAAATGTCCCGCAGCAGGTCCAGCGAGGTCAGGTCGGCCATGGCAAGCGGACCGATGATCATCCCGGCGTTGAGGGCCGTATTGTCGATCAGGGAGGGGTGGGCGCCCTCCTCGAGGAGGAAAAAGGCTTCCTGCACGTAAGCCATGACGACGCGGCTGGTGAAAAAGCCGGGCCCGTCACTGACGATTACCGGCGTTTTACCTAAATAGAAGGCCAGCTGCAACGCACGGTCGACGGCACCGTCGCTGGTGCGTTCTCCACGGATGATTTCCAGCAGGTTCATCCGGTCAACCGGGGCAAAAAAGTGGGTGCCCAGGAATTGTGACGGTTCGTGCGTTAACTCGGCCAGGCGCGAGATCGGCAACGTGGTGGTGTTAGAAGCGAGGATGGCGCCGGGCCGGAGGAACCGGCCGGCTTCGCGAAGCACTTCGGCTTTGACCTCGAAACGTTCAAAGACGGCTTCGATGATGATGTCCGCCGCCGCCAGAGGGCGCAAATCGGGTGCGCCGTGGATCCGGCCGATCAGATCCGGGGTTGCCTGATCCGGGGTGTGCGCGAGTTTGGAGATGCGTTGGAACGAACGGGTCAACGCGTCCGGGTTTTGGTCAGCCAGGAATACTTCGCACCCGGCCCGGGCCGCCGTGTAGGCGATGCCGGTGCCCATAAGCCCGGCACCGATCACGCCGATGGCCGGGGGGGTCGCCGTGGGCGCAACGTTCATTTGGGATCTTGCCTTTGCGGTCGCGGTCGCGAAAAGGCGGAGCCGGTTTTGGGTCGAAGGGGTTAGACGCGTTCGGAAAAATTCCGCCTGTTCAAGTTTGACGGCGGGTTCAAACGTTCGTTCCAGCCCGTCGTGCAAGCTGCGCAGGAACGCGGTGGGTGCCGCCTCGGCCGGCGGCATGCGGCCGCGAACCTCGAGAAAAGCGGCATTCAGGACCTGCCCTTGTTCGGCGTAGGAAACGGTCGAACCGCTCCCCGGCGGCTGATCCCATGGCTGGCGGGTAACCTGGGTAAACGGGGAGACCGGTTCGTCCCGGTCCACGATCTGCGCGAAGCCCCGTTCTGCAGCCGATTCGGCGTCGAGCGGTTTACCATGGAGCAGGACGGCGATCGCGTCCGGCAGCGGCAGGAGCCGTGCGAGCCGCTGACCGCTGCCCAGGGCCGGCAAGAGTCCAAACTGCATGGCGGGAAAGGAGAACCGCGCCTTGGGATTGGCCAGCAGGCGCCGGCGACAAGCCAGGGCGAGTTCAAACCAGAGGCCGGTCAGGTCTTGTTCGACCCAGGCGATCGCGCCTCCTTCCCGGGCCTCGAGCCTCCGCGCCAGGTCGCACCATGGACGCAAGCCGGCTTCGGCCTGAAGGTAGACCGCGAGGTGATCCCTGGTAAACTCCGAAGGACTTAAAAAGCGGAGCACCAGCGGTTCGTCCGGGACGGCATCCAAGGCCTCGGTGATCCGATCGAAAATCTCGCGAACAGGGGCAGCCGGCAAGGCGATCTCGACCATACGGCGCGCTTCAGACCCGTCGTAAAACGGTGGCTACACCCATACCCAATCCCGTGCACATTGTGACCACCCCGTGTGCGACCTGCCGTCGCTGCATCTCATCGAGCAGGGTGCCGACCAGAATGGCACCGGTGGCGCCCACCGGGTGCCCCATGGCAATCGCGCCGCCGGCGACGTTGGTGCGATCGAGCGGCACGCCGGTTTTCTCCAGGAAATAAAGCACCACGGAAGCGAACGCCTCGTTGACTTCGTACAAATCCACGTCGTCGAACGTCAACTTGACCCGTCGCAAGGCTTTTTCCGCTGCGGCAGCCGGAGCCGTCAGCATGATGCAGGGGTCGTCTGCGGCCGAGGCGGTTGCGATGATTCGAGCCCGGGGCTGCAGGCCAAGCTGTTCGCCCGCTTGCCGGCTGCCGATCAGGACCACCGCGGCGCCGTCGGCGATGCCGGAAGAGTTGCCGGCGTGGTGCACGTAGTTGATCGCACCAACCTCCGGGTACCGGAATCGGAGCACATGCCGGTAACCTTCGTCACCCGCGCGCGCGAATGCCGGCGGCAGCCCGGCCAGGCTCTCAACCGTGACGTTTTCGCGAACGATCTCGTCTTTTGCCAGGATCCCGGTTGGCGTCACCACCGGCACCACGGACGATTCGAACCAGCCTTCCTTCCAGGCATGACACGCCCGCTGCTGCGAAGTTGCCGCCAGCGCGTCGACATCCGTCCGGGAATAACCCTGCCGGGTGGCAATCAGGTCCGCAGCCAAGCCTTGCGGGATCTGCGCGGTTTGATCCCGAAACGCAAAATCGGTCACCATCGGGCCGCCGGAACCGAAGATGCTGACCAGAGAAAGCATCTCCACACCGCCCGCGATCGCCAGGTCCAGCTGCCCGGCCATTACCTTGGCGGCCGCGGCGTTCACGGCATCGAGCCCCGAACCGCAGAAGCGGGAGACCATCAGGCCTGGTACGTGTTCAGGAAATGCGGCCTGCAGTACCGCCGAGCGCGCGAGGTTCCCGCCTTGATCATTGAACTGTTCGCAGCACCCGAGGATCACCTCGTCGACGATGGCCGGCAAGGCAGGATGTTTCCGCGCCAGCGTTTCGAGCAGCACCGTGACCAGCTGAAGCGGCGTGCAGAGGTGCAGGCCACCATTCGGCTTGCCCCGCGCTCTCGGGGTACGCACCGCATCGTAGAGATAAACAGGTATGCTCAACGTGATACCCCGGTATTTGACCGGGCCCTTTCTTTCGTCCCTTCAGCGCTGAAGCGCGACGAATGCGTCTCCAAGGAAAAAACAGTGCTCGTTACGGGTTCATCCGCCGTAGCTGGCGGTCAACGTCGTTTTGGCCAGCGAGTGGCGCTCCAGTTCAGCCACGACCGCAGCCGCTTTCGGCGTCTTTTGTCCAGGTGCCACCTCAGGCAGGTCAAGTGCATAAAGGGTGATCACATACCGGTGAGGACGGTCGCCCGGCGGCGGACACGGACCGCTGTAGCCGGTATCGCCGAAGTCATTCCGAGCCTGGCGCACCGCGGTACCCAGCCCCTGGGTGCGGCCGGGGTCGCCTGCGCCGGCGGGAATGCCTCGGGCCTGAGGCGGTAAATTGAAGATGACCCAGTGCCACCAGCCATGGCCGGAAGGCGCATCCGGATCAAACATGGTCACGGCGAAGCTGCGGGCGGCACCTGGCGGCGCAGTCCAGCGCAGGTCCGGTGAAAGGTTCCTGCCCTGGCAGCCGGACCGGTTATACACCTGCTCCGGATGAAACCTGCCGCCTTCGACCAGTACCGCGCTCGTGACGTGAAAGGCTGAATCTGCCGCGGCGGCACGCGCCGGTGCCGGAAGGTTGAAGGCGAACCAAAGCAGTGCAAACCAGCGGACGCTTGGCCCGCGCAACCGCAAGGGAAAGGAAGAGGCAGGTTCCATGGGGGTTGACGAATTCGTTTATCCCTCTCGAGACGACCAAGCCAAACATCCATGATCGGGAAGCAATAATCAATGGGGCGTGGACCCTCGATTTGACATCGGCGACGGTGTGTGGCTTTGTGTCGGCTCAGCGCGAGCAAAAATGATGCCGTCGGTCCCTGGGTCGTCGTGATTTTACGCGATTGATCGCCCGCGTCAGGGGTAACCCGGCCACACTTGATTCAATAAATGCCCGTTCGTTTAGGACGTTTCGAAATGCCCAAAAGCCTCGCCAAAGACGAGGCGACCGCAACTGAAACCTACGCCAGGTTCATCGCTGAACCGTTCGAGGCCGGTTACGGTCACACCGTTGGCAACTCGCTCCGGCGCGTGTTGCTTTCCTCGTTGGAAGGCGCCGCGATCACTTCGGTGCGTATCCAGGGCGCCCAACATGAATTCGGTTCTTTGCCCGGCGTGGTTGAGGACGTTACGGACATCATCCTGCACCTGAAGAAAGTTCGCTTCAAGGCGACGGACCACGAGCCGCGGACCGTCACGATCTCGGTCAACAAGGAAGGTCCCATCACTGCCGGCGAAATTCACACGACCGCAGGGATTGAGGTCCTGAACACTGACCAACTGATTTGCACCCTGGATAAGAGGCAAAAGTTTGAGGCTGAACTCGACGTGCGGGTCGGCCGCGGCTTCTTCACAGGAGACGAAAACAAGCGCCTGGACATGCCGATCGGCGTTATCCCGATCGACTCCATTTTTTCTCCGGTCACCCGGGTCAAGTACGCCGTTGAAAATACCCGCGTCGGCCAGCGGACAGACTACGACAAGTTGATCCTGGAAATTTGGACCGACGGCCGGGTGAGCCCGGACGATGCCTTACTGCAGGCTTCAGCCATCCTGCGCCATCACCTCGACGTGTTCGTCAATTATGACGACAACCAGGTCGAGTTTGATGAAACGCCGGAGGAAGTCAGCCAGGAGAATACCCGTCTCAAGAAGATGCTCAACATGAGCGTCAACGAGATTGAGTTATCGGTGCGTGCCGCCAACTGCTTGAACAACGCCAACATCACCACGGTCGGCCAGTTGGCCATGAAGACCGAGGCTGAGATGTTGAAGTATCGCAACTTTGGCAAGAAATCTCTCAACGAGATCAAAGAGAAGTTGCAGCACCTCGGCTTAAGCCTCGGGATGAAGTTCGAGCCGGGCTTGGTTGAGCCGATGGCCGGCGGCGACCGCAACGACGAAAGCAAACTTATCACCTTGTAACGCCATGCGTCATCGTAGGAAGACCATCAAATTGGGCCGGAAAGCGGAGCACCGCAACCTCATGCTTGCCAACCAGGTTTGCAGCCTGATCGAGCATAACCGGATCAAGACAACCTTGGCGAAGGCCAAAGCCGTCCGGCCTTTTGCGGAGCGCATGGTCACGCTGGGTAAACGTGGCGATCTGCACGCGCGCCGGCTTGCTTTTGCCTATTTGCGACAGGACGGCGCGGTGCGTAAACTGTTCGCCGAGGTTGCTCCGCGGGCTGCGACTCGCCAGGGGGGGTATTGCCGGATCGTGAAGCTGGGGCCGCGCCAGAGCGACTCGGCCCCGATGGCGTTCATTGAGTGGGTCGACCAGCCCGTCACGCCCGAAAGCCGGCTGGCAACGGCGGAAACGGCGGACAAGAATAAGGGTAAGTAACCGCGGTGGCCGCAGCCGGTATCCGCGCTGGCCGAAAAAGCAGAAACGTGGTTTTCAAAAGGCCGGTCCAAGCCGGCCTTTTCTTTGTCTACAGCCTGCGTCGCTCACAAATCTCCGGCGGGCGTGTGAGAAGTCCAGGTTGGGTTCACCTCATTGCCCTCGTTCTCACACGGCCGCCGGAGATTTGTGAGCGACGCAGGCTAAGGCGATGCTATTTCCGGAGCTTCGCGGACGAATCGTGCTGGTGACCGGCGCAAGCCGCCGGCGCGGTATCGGCGCCGCCATTTGTCGCGCCTTTGCCGGCCAGGGCTGCGACGTGTTCTTCACGGTTTACAAGCCATTCGATGACGCTGCTTACCGCGACGCGTCGGCGGACCCGGATGGCCCGCCGGCGCTGGCCGAAGAATTGCGTGCTCAAGGCGTGCGCGCGGCGTTTATGGAAATCGACCTGGGCCACCCCGAGGCGCCGGGGGCGGTATTGGCAAACGCCCGGGCCGGACTGGGCAGCCCGTCGGTGCTGGTCAATAACGCCGCTCATTCGGCCCGGGACGGCTATGAAAGCCTTACGGTGCATAGCCTCGACCGGCATTACGCCGTTAACCTGCGGGCCGTCGCGATGCTGTCGGTCGGATTTGCCCGCGCGTACGACCAAGCCCACGGCGGGCGGGTCGTCAACCTCACGTCGGGCCAGGATTTGACCGCTCTTCCCGGGGAGTTGGCCTACGCGGCTTCCAAGGGAGCGATTTCCGCCTTCACGCGGAGCCTGGCAAAAGAGCTCGCCCAAAAAGGGTTCACCGTTAATGCGGTTGACCCCGGCCCGACGGATACGGGTTGGGTGACGGATGAGATGAAGGCGTCGTTAAACGTCCAAAGCGGGTTTGGGCGGCTCGGCGCGCCGGAAGATGCGGCGCGCCTGATCGTTTTCCTGGCCAGCGACGCTGCCCGTTGGATCACCGGCCAGGTGATTCACTCGAGGGCGGACTTGTGAGAAGGCGTGCGGGAGCCAGCGGCCGACAACGTAAAGCGCGGCAATTGCCGCACGCCTTCTAATCACTTGATGCTGATGATCTCGACGTGGCCGTGGCGCTCTTCAATGTAGACGCTGACGCTGTAATCGTGGCGCTCGAAGCGAAGCTTCACGACGGCATCGTTCACCCTCAGGTTGCGGATCTCAATTGCCTGGATCGATTCCGGCAGGCTCGGGCGGATCAGGTAGATTCGCGACTCGGGCGCCTTGATGGTAAGGCCCAGGCAACTCTGGAGGATAAGGAAAACCGCGCCGGACGCCCAGGCCTGGGGTGAACAGGCTACCGGGTAATTGGTGGGCGCCTTGCCGGGACGCCGTTCGAACCCGCAGAAAAGCTCCGGAAGGCGGTGCAGGTCGAAAAAGATCGAGGCATCGAACAGTCCGGTCAGTACCCGGGAGACCAGGTCCTTGTCGGCGGCCTGAGCCAGGCCGTAAACGATGAGCGAATTGTCGTGCGGCCAGACCGAGCCGTTGTGGTAGGACATCGGGTTATACCGTACCTCTGAAGTTGCGAGCGTGCGGATGCCCCAACCGGAAAACAGCGCCGGCGAACCCAGGGTGGAAACGATTCTCCGTTCCTGCTCCGGGGTGGCGATGCCCGTAAAAAGCACGTGACCGGTATTGGAGGTTCGTACACGACAGGGGTTTTTATTGCCATCCAGAGCCAGGGCGAAGCATCCGAGGTCTTCGCACCATAAGGCGCGGCTGAAGTTGGTCTTGAGGGCCTCCGCCTCGGTTTCGAGCCGGCCGGCAAATTCTTCCTGGCCGCGCAGCCGCGCCAACTCAGCCATTCCGCGTTTCGCCGCATAGACGTAAGCCTGCACTTCACAAAGCGCGATCGGGCCGGGGGCGATCGAACCGTCGTCGTGGAAAACGGAATCGTACGAGTCTTTCCATCCCTGCTGGATGAGCCCTTGCGGGTTCGCCCGGCCATACTCGACGAAACCGTCCTGGTCGCGGTCGCCGTACTTGTCGATCCACTGCAAGGCCATCTCCAGATTGGGCCAAAGCTCATCGATCAGTGCGCGGTCGGCGGTGCGCTCAAAATAGGCATGGGCCAGGATCAGGAAAAGCGGCGTCGAATCGATGCTGCCGTAGTACTTCCGGAACGGCACCTCTCCGGTGGCGGCCATTTCACTCTGGCGCATTTCATGAAAAATCTTGCCGGGTTCGGCGTCGGCCACCGGGTCAACCTGGGTAGCTTGGTTGGCCGCGAGGAAACGCAAGACTCCCCTGGCAATTGTCGGATTCACCCAGAGGTATTGCAGGGCGGTGATAATGCCGTCGCGCCCGAACGGGGTGCTGTACCAGGGCACGCCGGCGTAGGGGTATGGTCCATACGGCGTCGGCGAAATCATCATCCGCAGGTCTGCCCGCGAGCGGTTCAGCCAGTCGTTAAACTGCTCATTTGAAGTGTAGATGTCGCATCCGACCCGGTTCCGATGGCGCGTCGCGGTAATTTCCGCCAGAGCGCCCTCATAGTCGATTTTTGCCGGTTCCGGCTCGGAACCGTCTCGGCTCTGCCAAAAACGCGCGAGGATTTCGACGATGAACTCCTGCTTCGGGCGCAGATGCACCTGGAAGCGCAGGCCGGAAGGTAAGACTTGGGCGGGCGCCGGCCGGGTTCGGATGCTCGTGCTGCGGCGGACACCGTCGGATCCGTCGTAACGGAAGGTGAGACTGTCTTTATCAGTTTCGGGAGGCAGCAACGTTCCTCTTTTGTTGCGGGCCATGCCGCGCACCTCAAAGATGTCCCGGAAATCAGCACCCAGCTCCAGGCTAAGGGCGAACGCAAGCGGGTGGCCTCCGAAGTTTTTAAGCGTGATGCGTTCGTGGTAGTTCTCTACGCCCAGAATTTTGTTGCGGTACACGTGAATGACGCCGCCGGGAGCCGATTGGCCGTCGGTAAACTTCTGGTCTGGGTTCGTGAGGTCGACGGCAAGCACGATATTGTCCTCACGGATGGTCGAACTCAACAGGAGCGGCCGTACCTCTTCGAGGCGGAGAACCAAGCGTGAAAGATGGCGGGCCTCGCGACAGAACACGCCGCACTGGTTTGCCCCGATCGGCAGGCAATCGCCGGATCGATCGAATACCGCGAAGGTGTCGCCGTTGAGAAGCACACGGGTCCGGTCATCGGCAAGGGAGGACTGAGCGCGGACGTAGTACTGGTTATCGACTTCAATAACATCATTCATACATCTGGGTGGCGGGTGGTGGGTAACGCGTAACGGGCGGGTAGCGAGTGGCCTTTGCCCCCTGGTGGAACGTCCGGCACCCGGCACCCGGCATCCGCCACCCGCCACCCGACCGCCTCTACCATCCTGAGAATGGGTGTAACGAAAACCATCGTGTCCGGGGCATCAGCAATGGTGAAACCATCTCCGGCTCAGGAGAAATGCCCCGACCGGATATGCGGGGCAGGTAGAGGCTTGATCGGAGCGGGTTCCGCCGTTTCCTTGGGCATTTCGAACAGGCGCCGGTACAGGGCCAGGTAGTCGGTCGCCATCCGGGTGGCGCTGAAACGTTCTTCGAATTCTGCCCGGCAGGCCTCGCGGCTAAGCGCGTCGATGCGGTTCACGGCGGTTGCGGCTTCCTCCAGGGTGTTAACCAGGAACCCGGTCTTGCCGTCGGTGATCACCTCAGGGGTGGAACCGTTCCGGAAAGCCACCACCGGGGTGCCGCACGCAAGCGCCTCGATCATCACCAACCCGAACGGTTCGGGCCAATCAATCGGAAAAAGGAGGGCGCGAGCGTTCCGGAGAAGCTGTTCCTTGCCGCGATCGTCGGTTTCGCCCACAAATTCCACCAATTGTTCGTCGAGCCGGGACTTGATTTCCGCCTCGAAATAGTCGCGGTCGGTGTTGTCGACCTTGGCGGCGATCTTCAAAGGTAACCCGGTGGATTTGGCGATGTCGATGGCCCGGTCCACCCGTTTCTCGGGGCAGATCCGGCCGAGGAATACCAGGTAGTCACCGGATTTGTAATTGGGCCGGAATGCGCTGGTGGGCAGACCGTGGTAAACGGTGCCGATCCAGTTCACCCAGGGGAGCGGTTCCCGTTGAGAGTTGGAGATCGAGACCAGGGGCATGTCCGCGTAGTCGCGGAAAAGCGGCGCCAGGTCCGGCAGGTCAAGCCGGCCGTGCTGCGTGGTCAGGGCCCGGCAGGGATAACGGCGGAGAACAGGAAAGTGCAGGTAATCGAGATGAAAGTGGAGTACATCAAAGCGGCCTGCGTCGCGGAACACCGTTTCCAGTGCACGGACGTGGTGCGCCAGCGGGTCGCGGATCTTGTCTCCCTGCAGCCGTAACGCCTGATCCGTCAGCGGCACAAGTTCGGCATTCGTTTCCGAATCACCGCTGGCGTACAGAGTCACCTCATGCCCTTCGGCCACCAATTCCTCGACCAGGCTTGAGACGACCCGTTCCGTGCCGCCGTAAAGCTTCGGCGGCACGCTCTCAAACAGGGGAGCGATCTGGGCGATTTTCATCGGCAGCGACACCAGACTTTAGGCCAGTACGCGATCGCTGCCAGCGCTTTCCGAAAAACGCCGCCATACAACGTCAGAAAAGGTTGTTGAGATTGACGGCGACGTCGGGGAAATCGTGCGGAGAAATGGCTTCCCCCTTATGGGTGGTAACGCGGTAACGGTCGTCTTCCAGCCGGTCGCCGATCG
>JAFAUY010000363.1 GCA_019243005.1 Verrucomicrobiota bacterium
CGTGCCCAGGATGTTGCCGGCGCCCCGGATTTCGAGGTCACGCATGGCGATCCTGAAACCGGCGCCCAGTCCCGAATACTGTTTGATCGCGTTCACCCGGCGCCGGGCGGCGCCGATGGTTATGATGTCCCGCGGCAGGAGCAAAAATGCGTACGCCTTGTGCTGGGCGCGACCGACCCGGCCGCGAAGCTGGTAAAGGTCTGCGAGGCCGAACTGGTCGGCCCGGTCGATGATGATGGTGTTGGCATTAGGAATGTCCAACCCGCTCTCGATGATCGTCGTCGAAACCAGGACGTCGGTCTCGCCCCGCACGAAGCGCTGCATCACCCCTTCGAGCTCGTGCTCTTCCATCTGCCCGTGCCCGATGTCGACCCGGGCCCCCGGGCAGAGATGTTGGATGCGCTCACGTACCCGCTCCGCCGATTGCACCCGGTTATGTAGAAAAAATACCTGTCCTTTGCGGTGCAATTCGCGCCGGATGGCGTCGCGGATGACCCGTTCATCATAACCGCAAACGATCGTCTCAACCGGGAGACGGTTGGGTGGCGGCGTTTCGATGATGGACATGTCCTTCGCTCCTACCAGGGACAAGTAAAGGGTTCGCGGAATCGGCGTCGCCGACAACGTCAGGATATCGACCAGCTTGAACTTTTCTTTAAACCGTTCTTTATGCCGGACGCCGAACCGCTGTTCCTCGTCGATGACGACCAACCCCAGGTCCTTGAACTCCACGTCGCCCGAGGTGAGCCGCAGGGTTCCGATCACGATATCGACATCGCCGTTTCGCACGCCCGCTAACGTCTCACGCTGCTCCTTGGTGGACAGAAACCGGCTCAGCATGCCGATCCTGACGGGGTAATCGGACATCCGTTCCCGGAAGGTGTTGAAATGCTGCTGGGCCAGCACGGTGGTAGGACACAGCATCACCACCTGTTTGCCGCCCATGACGGCTTTAAAGGCGGCACGAATCGCGACTTCGGTCTTGCCGAAGCCGACGTCACCGCAAATCAGCCGGTCCATCGGCTGCTCCGACTCCATGTCGCGCTTGGAGTCTTCGATCGCGCGCAGTTGGTCATCGGTTTCCTTGTACAGGAACGCGCTTTCGAAATCGGCCTGCCACTTGGTGTCGGGCGGAAACGCGAAACCGGCGAGGGTATGGCGCTCCGCCTGGACGGCCAGCAGCCTGGCCGCGTAATCGAACACGGCGTTCTCGGCCGCCTTCTTCGCTTTGGCCCACCTTTGGTCGCCCAGGCTGCTGAGCGGCGGGTACTTCTTGCCAATCCCGACGTAGCGCGAGATCAGGTAAGCCTGCTCGAAAGGCACGTACAAACGGGCGTCATCGGCGAACTCGAGCACGACCACTTCCTGCGTGGTGCCCTGCTGATCCAACGGCTGTACGCCCCGGTATTTGCCGATGCCGTACTCGAGGTGAACCACCAGGTCGCCGGGCGCCAATTCGCTAAAGTCGATCGGCGCTCGTCCGCCGCGGAGTTTCGCCCGGCGCAGCGCGAGGCGGCGGGCGCTCGGGCTCTGGTAGCGTCCGAAGATCTCAGAGTCGGACAGAACGGCCAGGCGGCTACCGGGAAAAGTAAACCCGTGATCAAGGTTGCCGACGACGAACCGGATCGACTCCACCTCTACCTGGTTGTCATTGAGGACGTCGCGCAACCGTTCGGTTTCACCCTCGTTATGACAGACGGCCAGCACCTCCCAGCGCTCAGCGAGCCAGCGCCGCAGTTGGTTCAGCGCCGCCTCCCGCTTGTGCTCCTCCACCAGGAAATCACCCGCTTCAAACGTCTCGAACCCGGAAGGGTAAAAAGCGGTACTGTAATCCTCGACTTCCCCGGCCGCCAACGCGCCTGACGCGATGCGAACCGCCGCGTCTTCCCAGCCGGCCTCGACCTCCACGGTGAGGTCGCCGGGTTGAATGTAGTCACGCACGCGAACGGTCGCCGCGCCTTCGGGGTTGCCCGTGAGGATCTCGCAACGCTCAAGGACCTGGATCGAAGTCTGCTCGTCGAGATCGAATGCACGAATCGAATCAATCTCTTCACCGAACAATTCAATCCGGACCGGCATCGCGTGCTGGGCGGAAAAGACGTCCAGAATCCCGCCCCTGACAGCAAACTGGCCGCGGCCGTTCACCTGCGGGACCTGTTCGTACCCGGCTTCGATCAACTCGGCCAGGAGAGCTTCGCGGTCAATCGTCTGGCCCCGGTGATAAGTCCGCGTTTGCCTGGCCAAGTCTTGCGGAGCGGTCACCCGGTCGTCCAGGGTCTGCCGGGTCAACACCACGACGAACCGTTTCCCTTCCGCCACCTTTTGCAAAAGCTCCAGACGCTCCGCCGAAATCTCCGGATCAGGGACGGCGTCCGGCACGGCCGGTACCTCCAGTTCCGGCAGGAAGAGCGGGCTGACCTGCCAATTCAGCAGCGCATTGAAGGTTTCTTCCTGCCGTCGGGGGTCCGGGCAAACCACCCACAGCGAGCGCGACGGATGCTCGTGGGCCGCGCAGGCAACCACAAATCCCTGGGCGGCCGGACACACGTGTTCCAGCCTCACCGGGCCGGATCGCCGCAGCCGGGCGGCGAGCGGTTCCTCCGACGCAATCCTTTGCACCGTCTGTAATAGCACGTTCTCCATCAGAGGGCGTGTGGGAGGCCGACGCTGATTAACACTCACCACCTTCGCTTCCCACACGCCCTCTCACTGGAAATTCAACTCTTTGGTGATGCCGTAGCGCTCTATCCGCTTGCGCAACGTCGCACGCGTCACCCCTAGAAGCTTGGCCGCTTTCACCTGGTTGCCCCGCGTGCGTTTCATGGCAAAAAGCGTAAACTCCCGCTCCAACCACGGCAGCAGCTGCAGGGTATGGTCCGAAGAGGCGGCGTCGAGCAGAATTTCCACCGCCGATTCCAACGTCGGCTTGGCCTCGTGCGTTCCCCGGGCCGGAACGCTGGGCGGCTCCGGCTCGAGCTTGGCGCTGGCATCGCCCAGGGGAAGGTCTTTGGGCAAAAGCACATCGCCGGTCGCCAGCACGCACGCCCGTTGAATGGTATTCTCCAACTCACGCACGTTGCCCGGCCAAGGGTACTCCTCCAGCACCTTGACCGCCTCGGACGAAAGCGTCAGCTGCGGCAGGTGTTTCTGCGTGGCAATCTTCTTCAGAAAATATTCCGCCAGCAGCCGGATGTCCTCACGGCGTTGCCGCAGCGGAGGCAGGTGGATGCGCACCACGTTCAAACGATAAAAAAGGTCTTCCCGGAACTGCTTCTTGGCGACTTCCTGCTCGAGGGTTTTGTTGGTCGCCGCGATGATCCGGACGTCGGTCTTGATCGTGGCGTTCCCACCGACCCGCGAAAATTCGCCCTCCTGCAACACCCGCAGGATCTTGCTTTGCACGGTCAGGGGCATGTCCCCGATTTCGTCCAGGAAAAGCGTGCCGCGATCGCTCTGTTCGAAACGCCCGATCCTTTGCGACGCGGCCCCGGTGAAAGCTCCCTTTTCATGACCAAATAATTCGCTCTCCAGCAGGTTCTCCGGAATCGCCGCGCAGTTGATCGCGATAAACGATTGGCTGCTCCGGTTGCTGTAATGGTGGATGGCGCGCGCCACCAGTTCTTTGCCCGAACCGCTCTCACCCGTAATCATGACGGGGGCATCGCTGTGCGAGACGCGCCCGACCATCTTGAAAACCTGCTGCATCGGCGGCGATTGGCCGACCAGGCTGTCCTGGTATTGCTCCACCGTAAGCTGGGGTTTGAACGCCGTGGCCAGACGCATCTCCGCCTGGGCCGTCAACGCGGCATCCACCACCGGCTTAAGGTTGAACGGCAGCGATTCCTTCCGTAAATAATCGAATGCCCCCAGCTTCATCGATTCGATGACCGACTGGGTCGTGCCAAACGCACTCATCAGGATCACCAGCGCATTCGAGTCCCTTTGCCGGACGCGCGCCAGGAGTTCCAGGCCGCTGAACGGCACCAGGTGCGTCTCGGAAATCAGCAAATCCGGATTTTCACTGATGTAGATCTTGTACCCTTCGTCCGCCGTGGTCGCCGTCAAAACTTTCGTGCTCGGGGTCTCGAGCTGGTTTTGCGCCCATTCAAGAAAATCGGTCTCGGGGTCGACTAATAAGATTGTCTGCATCGAAGTTGGTCAAAGCAGGAAACATCTTCCCAGGCGGCGTGACTACCCGCCCCGATGAGACCGGGCCATCTTTGTTTCCCAAATCCTCTCGAGTCCTCTTCGCGGCCGGCTCAGGCCGCTGGCCGCCGCTGAAACAGTGAATGCGCCGTTTTCTGCCCTCATCAAACAAAAGAATTGCCCCTCAGCATGCCGTAAATCGCTGGCGGTGCCAAGTCCCAAGCTGAGCAGTGAGATAAAAAATCGACAGGCCGCTCGAACGCCTCCCTGGCTAAATCTAAACGGCAGATGCCCCAACCTGAGGCCCTTGAGGGCTTACACGCCCCCGTATCGCCGTTGGCGTTTCATGTAAGCCTCAACCGCCAGCCGCATGTCCTCACGGGTAAAGTCCGGCCAGTATTTCTGAAGGCTGAAAAACTCGGTGTAACTCACCTGCCAAAGCAGGAAATCCGAGACCCGCATCTCGCCGGAAGTACGGATCAGCAGGTCAGGGTCGGGCCAGCGGGAAGTGTACAGGTAACGCTGAAAAATCTCTGGATCAAGTTGCTCTTTTTGCAGCCGCCCGTCCTCGACGTCCGCCAGCACCTGCTTGATGGCGTCGATGATCTCGCCGCGGCCGCTGTAGTTGATGGCCAGGATCGTGGTCAGGCGCGTGTTGTGCGCCGTGGTGCGAATTGCACCCTGGAGTTGTTCCTGGCAATCCTTGGGCAGTTCCCACAACCGGCCGATCGCCTGAACGCGCACCCCGTGCTGTTTCATCTCGCGGGTGTATTCTTTAAGAAAGCGTTTCAGCAACCCCATCAGCGTCTCGACCTCCTCTTTCGGCCGCTGCCAGTTGTCCTTCGAGAACGCATACAAGGTCAGAAATTCGACGCCCAGGTCCAGGCAACCCTGCATGCATTCGCGGACCGCTTTCGCCCCCTCGAAGTGACCGCGACTGCGAGGCCAGCCCCGCTCTTTGGCCCAGCGCCCGTTGCCGTCCATAATCACCGCAACGTGTCTGGGAATCCTGCGCACCGATGGCTCGGCCGAAGAAAGTTTGGTTTGAGATTGAGAAGTAACGACCATGTCTGTTTTTGCCCGGCCTGGATCGACTCGCCGGGCCCTGATAAAACCGCGTTCTACACTACACCAGGATGGTCTGCGCGCGACTCGGGCCGACGCCGACCAGGAGTAGCCTGGCTCCTGAAAGTTCGGCAATTTTCTGCAGGTACGCCTGCGCTTGGCGCGGGAGGTCGCCGAAGCTGCGCGCCTCAGTCGTCGGCGCTTTCCAGCCCGGCATCTCAACGTAAACCGGTTCGCAGCGGGCGAGGTCCTGCACGCATGACGGCGGGTAATCCAGGCGGCGGCCGCCCAGGCGGTATCCCGTGCAAATCCTTAACGGATCGACTTCATCCAATCCATCCAAATTCGTCACGGCCAACTCATCAATCCCATTGATCATGGCA
This sequence comes from Verrucomicrobiota bacterium, assembly GCA_019243005.1. GTDB lineage: Bacteria > Verrucomicrobiota > Verrucomicrobiia > Chthoniobacterales > JAFAMB01 > JAFBAP01. The sequence goes on from JAFAUY010000363.1 coordinate 5,595, forward strand.
GCGTAGCGCGTCGCCACCGCGTCAAACCAGCCGCACCTGCGTTCGCGGCCCGTAACCGACCCGAACTCACGGCCCATCGAGTGAAGCCGGTCTGCCAGCGGGCCGTGCTCGGTCGGAAATGGTCCCTCCCCCACCCGCGTCGTGTAAGCTTTCACCGCCCCGACCACGCGATTTATCCGGTTGGGCGGCACGCCGGCCCCGGTGCACGCACCGCCGGCCGTGGTGTTCGAAGACGTCACGTACGGGTAGGTCCCGTGATCGATGTCCAGAAACGTGCCCTGGGCCCCTTCAAACAAAATCTCTTTGCCGGCCGCCATCGCCCGGTGAACCGCCAGGACGGTGCTGGTAATGAAAGGCCGCAGACGTTCCCCGGCCTCCAGGTAAGACTCGATGATCTTCTTGGCGTTCACCGGCCGGACGCCGTACTCCCGCAATTGCCCGTTCACGTCCTTGATTCGTTTCCTGACTTTGGCCTCAAACGTCTCCGGCCGCGTCAGGTCAATCAACCGCACCCCGACCCGCGCCACCTTGTCGCCGTACGCCGGGCCGATGCCGCGCTTGGTGGTGCCGATCTTGTTCTTGCCCTGGGCGGACTCGTGGCACTCATCGAGGATCTTGTGGTAAGGGAAAACCACGTGGGCTGACTCGCTGATCAACAGGTTCTTCGAGTTGATCTTCACCCCTTGGTTGGTCAGTTCGGAAATTTCTTCCCAAAGTGAAAGGGGATCGATCACGACCCCGTTGCCGATGATGCATAACTTCCCTTTCCACAGAATGCCCGACGGGATCAGGCGGAGGATATATTTCTGCGCGCCGACGACGACGGTATGACCGGCATTGTTGCCTCCCTGGCTCCGCACCACGACGTCCACATTCTCCGTTAAATAGTCAATGACCTTGCCCTTCCCTTCGTCCCCCCATTGGGCACCCACAAGTACGGTGTTGGCCATAAGTGATCGCTCGGCACTAAAACCGTCCCGGGCAGCAATCTTAAAGCCTGCGCCGGGACGGAACCGCAAAGTAGGGCTGCCCGGAGCAAGGCGCAAGGGGAACATGCGCCCGCTATTCGTAAAGGGTGTATGAGGAAAGAGGCTGACCAGACTCACCGCCCTCGATTCCCACACACCCTCTTACTCGTCCACGCGCAGACAGGCAACCAGTGGCCGGTGATCGCTGGCCCGGTTCCATTCCGGGGACCGGAACAGATAGCTCCGCGTCCGGTCCACCTTGGGGAAAAGTTTTCGGTTCACGAAAATGTAATCGATGCGCGCGTAAGTGTCGGTGTACCGGCGGTAGTACGTCCAACGGTCCCCCTCGGCATCAGCCAGCCAGAGATCGGACAAGCCGGCGGGATCATCGCGCGGCCCGGCCACCTCGGCGATGGCCGGGGCCTCCTTGGTGTCATTAAGATCCCCGTAAACCAGCAGCAGCGTGTCGGGTGCCTCGTGCAAAATCGCTTCGACGTGCTCCCGCACCCTCTGCGCCTCGGCCCGCCGAACCAAGGCTTCCCCTTCGGGAATCGGCAGTTTTGATTTCAGATGGACGCCCACCAGGCGAATCCGGGTGGATGGGCTGACCTCGACCGTGACGTCAAGCAACCCGCGCCGCATCGCCTCCGGCCGGTCCGGCAAATCGATCGGCACATTTCCCTGCGAATGCCGCGCCACGATCGGAAACCGGCTGAGAAGCGCCAGGTGCCGGTCCGGATCGGCGCCTTGCACGTACTCTTCGTCCGCAAAAGTGACCCCGGCCGCCTCCAGCCGTTCCCGGAAACTGCGGAATTGATCCGGCGGCCCCATCTCGGCGACGCCGAGCAGGTCGGGGTGAATTTGCTGGATGATCCGGATCAGCGGGCCGACCTCGGCCTCCGGTTTGGCTTCGTGAACCAGCTGGCCGTGCTCCTTGCGGTCCATCACCAGGTAATTTTCGAGGTTGTAATGCGCGAACGTCACCGGCCGTTCCGCCCTCAGGTCACGGACGAAAAAGATAAGGGCCACCCAGCCGGGCAGGAGCCACCACCCGCCGCGTCCGCCGGCACCGCACCGAATCGAT
>JAFAUY010000453.1 GCA_019243005.1 Verrucomicrobiota bacterium
CTGACGGACCTCGGGCTCGTCTTCAATTCCCTCAACATCAAAATCGTTCAAAGCGAGGTGGCCGAAGCGCGCCGGCGCCAATCGGCCGCGGAGGCAACGGCGAATGCGGAAATTGTGGCGGCGAATCAGCACCGTCGGGCCAAGGAAGCCCAGCTCGACGCCGAGCGCTCCATTTCGGACAAGCAAAGGGAACTCGAGCAGACGCGCCTGGCCAACGCCGTCCTGATCGCCGAGGCTGAAGCCAAACGGCAGGATGCCCTGGCGGGCCAGCGAGACAGCGAACTGAGAGCGACTCAGATCGCGCAGGCACGCGCCGATTCCGAAGCGGTGCAGATCGCGGCCGAAGCGCAGGCCAAGGCGGAAGCGGTTCGCATCACGACCGTCGCGGCCGCGAAAGCGGAGGCGATCCGTAAGGTTACGGAAGCGATTCGCGAGGGCGGCGAACAATACCTGCGTTACCGCCAGATCGAGCTGCTGCCGGAGATTGCGCCGGCCATCGCGCAGGCCCTGGCGCACGCGAAGCTGGTGACCCTGCACAGCGGCGGTGAGCAGGGTGACGCGGCGACTTCCACGGCCGAATCCATCACCAGCGTTCTTCGCACGGTGCTGGCTGCGCAAATCATCACGCGTACCGGCTTGGCCGAACCCGGCCAAGGCGCGGCGCAGAACTACGATGGCAATGGCAGAGCCGCCGCCGCAACCGGAAACGAAACCTCGCTGGCCGATGCTGAGCCGTGGCCGGCCACCGATCGGAGCAAAGTCCAGGAGAGGCGAGCACAAACCCCTTAGCCTGCATCGCGCACAATCCCTGGAAAATTCCCAGCGATTTGGAAGCGATGCAGGCTCTGGCAGCGGAACTCTCCGGCTAGGCCGGAAAATTCCGCTGCGTTTTGGAGAGGCGAGTTACAAATCGCTAGACCCTGTGGATTTTCGACCGTGAACCACACTCACAGTCCACCTCCCGAGGGGGTGGCAAACTTTCAGCCGACGCACTGGACGCTCGTTCTGGCGGCTGCGCAGAGCCGGGCGCCTGGGGCCTCATCGGCGTTGGCCCGGCTGTGCCAGCTGTATTGGTACCCGCTCTACGCTTTTGCGCGCCGCCGAGGCCATGTGCCTGAGGATGCGCAGGACCTGACCCAGGGTTTTTTCCTGCAACTGCTCGAACACCGGCTGCTGGCGGCGGCGGACCAGCGCAAAGGCAAATTCCGTTCGTTCCTGCTCGCTGCCTTCCAGCATTACCTTTCGGATCAGGCCGACCGGGCGCGGTGCCTGAAACGGGGTGGCCGTTATGAATTTATCTCGCTTGATTTGGAGAATGCCGAGGACCGATACCAGCGGGAGCCGGCGGGAACTGACCTGACGGCGGAGCAACTCTTCGACGCTCGGTGGGCCATTGTCCTGCTTGGCCGGGCAAAAACGCTGCTCGGCCAGGAGTACGAGGTTCAGGGCCGAGCCGCGATTTTTGATGCCCTCAAGCCTTTTCTGGAGGGCGGCGCGCCCACCCCTTCGTATGAGGCCGCGGCCAACGCGCTGGGCATGGGCTTGGCCACCACGAAGACCCTGATCCACCGGCTCCGCAAACGCTACACGGCGATCCTGCGCCAGGAGATCGCCCGCACGGTGTCCGATCCGGGCGAAGTTGGCGCGGAAATCCACGCCTTGTGCGGAGCCTTGATCGCCTCCGAAGGCCGGCTGGAGCCGTGAGGCGGAGGCGGGTGAGCGTTGGGGATCGCGCAGGGTTTTTGTTCTGGGGAAGACGGGCAATCACCGCGGTACGGCGTTCCCCTTTTGTCCCGGAGGGAAGTTTGAGACCAGTGCGGCACTGTGACGCTTGTTAGTGACTGAAATTGCGCGCGTGGTGCCCCGAAGACCGTCTTCCGGCCCAACGGGCTAAGAGAACCTAGCCCAGGGTTTACCCTGGGAACGCAGTTCCCCCACGATGAGCCCTGTAGGGGCGGTAGAAACGTGCGCCACTCTGAAGTGTTGACAACCACAAAAATAACTTCTGTTATATACTAGTGCCCCAGTCCCTCGCCCGCCTGTTGGTTCACCTCATCTTTTCGACCAAAGATCGCGTCCCCATTCTGACCGGCGAAGCCCTGCGCCGCGATCTTCACGCCTACTTGGCCGCCACAGCGCGGGACCTGGGCTGCCCCGCCATTCGGGTCGGTGGGGTGGCCGATCACGTCCACGTGGTCTGTTGCCTGGCGCGCTCCGTGAGCGTTGCCACTCTCGTGGCCAAGCTCAAGGTCAGTTCCGGCCAGATGCTGAGGGTCAAAGCAGGAAAACGCTTTCAATGGCAGAATGGGTACGGTGCCTTCTCGGTTTCGGAATCGGCCCTGGGGAGCGTCGTCGACTACGTTGCCAACCAGGACCTGCACCACCGCCGCCTGTCGTTCCAAGACGAATACCGCGCCTTCCTCCGCCGGCATGGGGTTGAGTTCGATGAACGCTACGTTTGGGACTGAAGGGAGTGGGGGGATTGGAAGGGTTCCGCCCATCGATGACCGCCGCTTCTGCCGCCCCTTCAGGGCTCATCGTGGGGGTGAGAAGCTTTCCCAGGGTAAACCCTGGGCTAAGTTCCCTTGGCCCGTTGGGCCGGAAGTCGGTTTCTATGCGGCCCACGCGTATCAGATTAACTCGTACCAAGCGTTTGAATGCCGCACTAAAATCAACTGCCCCTACGGGACAAATCCAGCTCAACCAGCTTGAGAATGTGTGTAATATCACAATAGCCCCTCCAGGGCAGAGACGGGCGCAAGGTGCCGGTTTGTTAGGAAGAGAACCCACCAAATGCCCGCACGATCAGGTCGATGTCAAACCCGACTAACCAAAAATCCTCACCACGGTCCAAGCTACGGCCCGCCAAAACCTCTCATCGGCGGCGTACCTTCTCGATGGCCTGCTTGATGCCGTTGCCAATGGGATAAAGGGCATCGTTCCAGTCGCCGCCGTCCGTTTCAAAATCCCGCCAGCACTTGCCCCATTCGGACAAAGGATTGAACCGATGGAGAAATTCGCAGTCATGCTCGAGATCCATTGGTCTCGTAGTCGATGCGGCGCAGGGCCCCTTCCGTCGCCGCGTCAGGCGGAACGGCGGACCCTGGAGAGCGCCTTTTGAAATGCCATGGCCATTTCGGCATACGAGGCGCGATATGGAAATTACCGGCGCACAGCCGTGGTGTCGATTTTCAAATGGGATACAAATGGGACGCCTTTGCCGCTCAAGGTCCCCCTCACCCCCAAGTTTTTCCCTACTTCGTCCTCAGGTTTTGGATGCTCAGCTAACCGCCGTCTCGACGAACGGACCGGCTTGGATAAAAATTGCACCATGAGCCGCCTCGACGAAATCGTTGCCCACAAGAAAACAGAAATCGAACCCTGGCTCGCCCATACCGATGCCTGGCGCGACCGGGTGTTAAGTCACCGCCCGAATTACCGCGGCTTTGAGCATCAGTTGCTCGCGCGTGGGTTCGGGATCGTGGCTGAGATCAAACGCGCTTCGCCCTCCGCCGGCCTGATTGCGGATAATTTTGACCCCCTAAAGATGGCCGAGCAGTACGACGCGGCCAATGCCGATTGCATCTCGGTTCTGACCGACGAGCGCTTTTTCCAGGGTCACCTGGACTACCTTGCCCTGGTGCGGAAGCACGTCCGGCAGCCCTTGCTCCGGAAAGACTTTACGTTGCACGAAGTCCAGGTCTACCAAGCCGCGTTGGCCGGGGCGGACGCGGTTCTCCTGATCGTCGCGGCGTTGGACGATCCCACCCTGGTCCACCTGCTGAACGTTTCCCGCGAGATCGGCATCGACTCCCTGGTGGAAGTGCACCAGCCGTATGAACTTGAGCGCGCCTTGAAGGCAGGCGCAACGTTTTTGGGGATCAACAACCGCGACCTGACGACCTTTAAACTCGACCTGCGAACCACTGAAGACCTGGCGCCGCTGATCCCGGATCAATGCACCGTCATCAGTGAGAGCGGGATCGGGACCAAAGAAGACGTCGAGTGCGTGGCCGCGGCCGGCGTCGATGGCGTGCTCATCGGCGAGGCCCTGATGCGGTCCCCCGAGCCGGGACGCTTGCTCGAGGAGTTGCGGTCGGCGGCCACGGCAGCGAGATGATGAACTCCGGTGCATCGCCCGTGCCTTCGAGGCAGGAGGTCGTCGTACCTCCGGAACACGCGAAGCGGCGGCTCGATGTGTTCGTGGCGCGGGCGCTGCCGCACCTGTCTCGTTCCCGGGTCCAGGATCTGATTGAGCAAGGCAACATCCTGCTTAACCAAAAGCCGGTGCGGGCGCGCGAAATGGTCCGCACGGGTGATGTGGTCTCGGTCCAGGAGCCGCTACCGCAACCGGCGGCGGTGGATCCGGAAGAAATTTCTTTAGACATCCTCTTCGAAGACGAGCACCTGCTCGTGCTGGATAAACCCGCGGGCATGGCCGTTCATCCGGGTGCGGGCCTCCGCTCGGGCACGTTGGTCAACGCGCTGCTGGCGAGACCGGGTTCGCTAAGTTCGATCGGCGGCGACGCGCGGCCCGGGATCGTTCATCGCCTGGATAAGGACACCACCGGCTGTCTGGTCGTCGCAAAAACCGACCGGGTTCACCTCCAGTTGATCCGCCAGTTCGCCGGGCGTGAAGTAACCAAGTGGTACCTGGCAATTTGCCGCGGCGTCCTCGAGAAATCGCCGGTGGAGTGCACCTCCCCGATCGGCCGTCACCCGGTACAGCGGCACAAAATGACCGCGACGCCGCGTGGCCGGCCGGCACGGACGACCTTTACCCTGGCACAACGGCTCGCGGTGTGCAGCTTGCTACATTGCCGGCTGTGGACGGGGCGGACGCACCAGATCCGGGTTCACCTTCAGGAACTGCACCATCCGTTGTGCGGGGACCCGGTCTACGGTGGAAAGGACCCGCGGTTTACCCGTCCCCTGCTGCATGCATGGCAACTCGGATTTTTTCATCCGGCAGACCGACGCTGGATGAATTTCATCGCCCAAGTACCCGATGATTTTGTTAGGCTGGGAGTAGACACCGATGAGCTTATTCGAAAGTGGCCTCGAATACCTGATCCTGCAATTGCAGGCGAATCAGCGCCTTCATCAGGAACGCTACCCGCGCGCCATCCTGGATCAGATCAAAGCGATCACGACCACTGAACCGGAGGAGGCTGAAGCTGCAGACCAAGCAGCCGCGACCGGCAGCGCCAACGATCCCTGGGTGTTAATGCCCGCCGCCAGTGAAGCACCCTCCGGCGATGCGGCTTCGAGCGAGCCGGCCGAAACGCTGGAGGCGTTGCGCGAACGGGTAATCCGGTGTCAAAAGTGCCCGCACCTGGCCGCGTCCCGTCACCAGGTCGTTTTCGGGATCGGCAACCCGGCGGCGGAGCTGATGTTTGTGGGAGAAGCTCCCGGCGCCGATGAGGACCTGCGCGGAGAACCGTTCGTCGGGCGAGCTGGCGAACTGCTTACGCGGATCATCGGCACGATGGGCTTTTCGCGGCAGGAGGTCTACATCGCGAACGTCCTCAAGTGCCGCCCGGACACGCCGCCGGGAGCGTCCGGCAACCGGGCGCCTACCCCGGTTGAGATGGAGACCTGCCTTCCTTACCTCCGCCGGCAGATCGAACTGATCCGTCCACAGGTGATGGTGGCCCTCGGCGCCACCGCGATGCGCGGCTTATTCGGCACGTCCGAGCCCATGCGTGGACTCCGCGGCCGCTGGCACGATTTTGACGGGATCCCCGTCATGGCCACGTTCCATCCGTCGTACCTGTTGCGCAGCCAGACGCTGACCGAAAAACGCAAAGTCTGGGAAGACATGCTCCTGGTGCTCGAGCGTCTCAACCGGCCGATCAGCGAGCGACAACGCAATTACTTTACGGTCAAGTAGGTAACCGATTTCATGTCAACCGATACCCGAGCCGAGGTTGGTGCAGTTACCCGCTCGGTGATGGTGGTCGATGATGAACCGGAGATCGCCGGTTTCCTCGCCCGGGCGCTTAGGGATCACCATTGGCGGGTGACCATCGCCATCGATGGGTTCGATGCGTTGGAGCAGCTCGGGCAGACCGGTGCGCCTGACCTGCTCGTCCTGGA
>JAFAUY010000155.1 GCA_019243005.1 Verrucomicrobiota bacterium
CCCCCTGTTTATGTTTGAAAGTTTTGAATGCTTGATCGGCCTCGTGCAGGCCCAAGCGGTGAGTAATGACGACGGCAGGGTTAACCTCACCCCGTTCGACGTACTGCAATAAACGGTCCAGGTAACGTTGGGCGTGCATCTGGCCGGTGCGCAGCTGCAGACCTTTGTTCATCAAAGCGCCCAAGGGGATCTTGTCGGCCGCGCCGCCGTAAACCCCGATCATGGAGATCGTGCCACCTTTGCGACAGGCGAGAATGGCTTCACGCACGACGTGGGGCCGTTCGGTTTCGAGGCGCAACGTCTGTTTTATGCGGTCGTAAGCGCCCTCCAGCCCTGGGTGGTGGGCTTCCATGCCGACCGCGTCGATGCAGGCATCCGGGCCGCGGCCACCGGTCAGCTCACGCAAGGCTTCCCGGACATGCACCTTGGTGTAGTCGAGGGTCTGGGCGCCGAAATGGCGGGCCGCCATGGCCAGCCGCTCGGGATAACGGTCGATGGCAATGACCCGCTCGGCACCGAGCAGGTAAGCGCTCTTGATCGCAAAAAGCCCGACTGCACCCGCACCCCACACCGCCACCACGTCGCCTCCCTTAAGGTCGCACAGGTCGGCCGCCATAAAGCCGGTGGGAAATGCGTCGGATACAAAAAGCGCCTGTTCATTGGTGATACCGTCCGGGAGCCTGCGTGAACCGAGTTCGGCAAATGGCACCCGAATGTATTCGGCATGGCTGCCGGCATAGCCGCCGACAAGGTGCGAGTAGCCAAAAATGCCGCAAGGCGAGTAGCCCCATAACTTTTCGGCCAGGTGCCCATTGGGGTTCGTGTTATCGCAAAGCGACCAGAGATCGCGTTTGCAGTAGAAACATTCACCGCAGCCGATCACGGATGCCACCACGACTCGGTCACCCGGGTTGAGTCTGGTGACCTTGGGCCCGGTCTCAACGATTTCCCCCATGAATTCGTGACCGATGATGTCCCCTTTTTCCATGAAAGGAATGTAGCCGTCGTAGAGATGCAAGTCCGACCCGCAGATGGTCGTCGCGAGCACCTTCACGATCGCGTCGTGCGGGTTCAGGATTTTCGGGTCAGGAACATTCTCCAGCCCCACTTTATTAATGCCTTGCCAGCAGATTGCTTTCATCTCTCGAGGACCGTCCCTTGAACGTCGTCTCTTCGTGATAATAACGCTTTGGAGACGGCGACAGATCGCCGATCCAACGATAAGATCACCGATTAGGCGACAAGACCCGGCCCAACGGTGAGCGCTGCCCGGCCGGTTGCCCGTCAATTGAGCAAATTTCGCCGGCTTCGATCTGCTGCTTCAACTGGTGCAGCGCCCGGTTTACCCTGGCGCGCCAGCCTTGCGCCGCGGCGTGATCGGCGATGACCCCCGCCGGAGAAGCGGCCCCTTCCTGTTGAATTTGGATTTCCACCTCGGTTCCCCGGTTGCCCGGCGCCGGTTGCAGGATGAGTTGCCCGGTGTGCCCCGGTCTGCCCTCGGAGAAGGCCCGCCAGGCGATGAATTCATTTTCGCGGTCGGCGGTAAGCGAGATGTGCCACGCCACGTCCTGTTTCCGGGTTTGCGCGCGCACCTGGTACTCCGACTCGCCGACCGCCCTGAGGTCGTGAATGATGCCGGTAAGCAGCGGCAGGTGATCAGGCTGCTTGAGGTAGGCGTAAATTTCGGCCGGAGCACGCTCGATCGTGACCACGGCACAGGTCGTGGCCGAAGCGCTGTGGTCCGCGGTGTTGATGCCCAGGGCGCCGTAAAGGCCGCAATGGCCGCGAATGCCGCGGTAGGCAAGGGCCAGACCCGTCCCTACCAACGCGTACCGCACCCATGATTTGCGCATCGCGCCGTAAGCGACCAATGCCCCCCCGCCTACGCCACAGACCCACCGTTCGATGGTCCCGACATTGGGGGTTGCGCCTGATGAAGCTGGAAAATCCGCGTGCATGCGACCAGATCGCATCACACGGCGGCCACGGCGGTACGGCGGGCACGGCGTCACACCACGGACCGAGCGATTGGGCGGGCACAGCGTCAGAATTCACACGGTCCCACTGCGCCCAGTGCAAAGAAAAGAATCGCACGGCGAGCACAGCGAAACACGGCGACCACGGCGGGAAGAAAACGAAAACATCCAAAGATTACGCAGGTGAATTTGTGGCATTTTCTGCCGCTCCGGCCTCCGAACCGCACCCGCTACCCGTTACGGGTTACCCGGCACCCGAAGGTATATGTCGAGAACTCTACCGGGATGTGTAGTTTTCATTTTGAACAAATCTGCGACTTATGTAAGGGTCTGTATCCTTCCGTTATGGCTACGACCGAATACGCGCATCCAGAGGCGTTGGTGAGTACGGCATGGGTTGCCGAGCACCTGCATGATCCCAATATCCGCATCATCGAGAGCAATGAAGACGTGCTGCTTTACGACACCGGACACATCCCCGGGTCGGTTCACGTGGACTGGCACAAGGACCTGAATGACCCCGTTATTCGCGATTACCTTTCGCCGGAACACTTTGCCGGGCTGGCCCGGCGGATCGGCATCACGCCGGAAACCACGCTGGTGTTCTATGGTGATAAATCCAATTGGTGGGCATGCTACGCGCTGTGGGTGTTCACGTTGTTCGGTCACAAGGACCTCCGCATCATGAATGGCGGCCGCGACAAATGGATCGCGGAAGGCCGCGAATTGACCAAGGAAAAGCCGAACTACCCGGCGACCGATTATCCGGTACCGGCCAAGCGAAACGACCAGGAGATTCGCGCCTTTTTCGCCGACACGCTGCAGTGGAGCAAGGAACGCAAGCCGCTCATTGACGTGCGTTCGCCGGGCGAGTTCAAAGGGGAGATCACCCACATGCCGGAGTATCCCCAGGAAGGGGTGCTGCGCGGGGGCCACGTGCCGGGGGCCAAATCGGTGCCTTGGAAAACGGCGACCAATGCCGACAGCACCTTCAAGCCGGTCGACGAGTTGCGAAAAATCTACCAGGAAAATCTGGGGTTCAAGCCGGATGACGAGACGGTCGTGTACTGCCGCATCGGTGAGCGCTCGAGCCACACCTGGTTTGTGCTTACCAAACTGCTGGGGTTCAACAAGGTCCGGAACTACGATGGCTCTTGGACGGAGTGGGGCAACGCCGTCCGTGCTCCGATCGAAAAACCGTAAATGGCAAAGGGCACGAGCGGCCTGGACCGGGACCTCGGCAGCTTGACGGCAGTGGCGGGTAGCCGCTGCCGTGGACGTGACGTATGCACTCAAGGCACGATTTAAAATGGATTGCGGGAAACTGGATGAGCTAGGATCTGTAGGGATGGTGGAAAGCGAATCTCACTACCCTGGTGGCCTGCAAACCATCATCAACCTCTTCCAGGCTTTACCGGACGAAGAGAAGCGCGAGGCGCTCATCTCCTATGCGGAACAGGCACCGAAGTGGGCGCCCAAACCGGGAGAAACCTTTGACCTCGAAGACGTCCGCAAAGACGAAGAGTGCACCGATACGGTCGGGGTGTTCCTCAAGGTCAGCCCGGATCAACGGACGGTTTTCCGGGTGTCGCTCGGCCCGCAGGTCCAGACCCTCACGCGTGCCATGGCCTCCATCCTGTGCCGTGGCCTGGACAAGGCGCTCTTGCAGGACGTGCTCGAGGTGCCCGGCGATTTCGTCCCGAAAATCATCGGCGCGGACCTGGTACGGGCCCGCAGCCACACGGTTTATTATGTGTTGACGCGCATGAAGGGAATTGCGCGGGTTTACCTGAACCGCCAACGAGTAACGGGTAACTCGTAACGGGTAATTGGTACCTGATGGCGTTCGGAGTTCGGAGCGGCAGCGTGGGAGCTGCGTGCCGGTGTCAGGACCGGGCTTTAGGGGTATTACTCTTCCCGCCGTGGTTGCCGTGTTTCGCTGCGGCCGCCGTGTGACCGTGTGAACCTCTTACGCCGTGGCCGCCTTCCCCGCTGTGTCGGCTGCTTCATTGATGCGGCGCAACATGGTGAAAAGGAGTTGTGCCCGTTCCGGCAGGCTGGAAGCGTAGATAAACTCTTCGGCGCTGTGCAGATTGCCGCCGCGTACGCCCAGGTTGTCCAGGTTAGGGATGCCGGCGGCGGCCAGGCGGTTACCATCGCAGGTGCCTCCCGTCGGTTCTGCGCCGATCTCGACCCCCAGGTCATGGCCGGCCTGCCGGGCGAGTTCGATGAGTTTCAGCGTCTCGGGAGTCGCAGCTTTTGGTGGGGCGGTAAACCGTCCTTCAAGTTCTACCCGGTAATCGGACGTGTTATGGATGGAGGCGATGAAGGCGTGAAGTGCATCGTGCACCCAGCGTTCATCTTCTGCGGATGACGTCCGCACATTGATGCGGCACGTTGCCAGATCAGGCACCATGTTGGTGGCGACTCCCCCGGTGACTTCCGCCGGGTTCAAAAAAATGGTGTCGCGTCCCGCATTCAACTCTTCGCAGTGCAACACAAAGCGGGCCAGCGGCACCAGGGCATTCCGGCCATCGCGCGGGTTGCGCCCGCTGTGGGCGGCGCGCCCGTGAAATCGCAAAAGGAACGTACCCGAACCGCGGCGTTGAGAGGCCAGCGCGCCGGAGGCAAGTGCCGGTTCGAAGCCGAACGCGAAATGGTGGTTACGTGCGGCTTGCACGAGCTCGCCGGAAGAGGCGGGTGAGCCGATCTCTTCATCCGCGTTGATGGCCACCGTCCACCCGACCCGTTTCGGTTCGACGAAACGTTCGTACGCGGCGAGTCCATGGAGCATGATGACCAGGCCGCCTTTCATATCGCACAGGCCTGGTCCCCGGATCCGGTCTCCCCCCAGGGGCGTCACCGTTTGGAAGGGGTGTTCCGGCCCGAAGACCGTGTCGAGATGGCCGAAAAGGAACACCCGGCAAGGCGCCGCCGGGCGCTTTTGCAAGACGAGCAGGGGGACGCCGGGGTCGGCGGTTGCCTCCAACCACCGCGTCTCGGCCGTGTCCGGGTCGAGAAAATCGACGAAAGCGTCCAGGATCATTTCGCCCAGATCGGCTAAACCCACCCGGTTCCGGCTTCCCGAGTTCCGGCTTGACCATCGGCAAGCGGTTTCAATCATCCGCTCGCGCTGGCTTTGGAGATAAGCTAGTGCGGTCATGCCCCGGTTTGTTGAAAAGGGTAAATCGATCCCAGCTGCAGGAGGTGGGTAAGTTCGTCCAAGGCTGCCTCGATTTCACCCGGGAGCTGCGGATCGCGCAGATCGTCCGGCGATAACGCGGTTCGATAACGTTTTTTTATCCATGACGTTAAGTTGGCATCCAGCTCCCGGTCGAATAAGACCCGTCCGGACAGGCTGGCCTGCTCGATTTCAGAAAGCACCACCCGATTCCGCAGGCAGGCCGGCCCGCCGCCGTTTAGCATACTCTCTCGCAAATCAACGAATTGCGCCTGGACAATCGGGCAATCCGGGTCAGCGACCAGCTCTGTGATGGCCTCCGCAACCGGCAGGATAGACCGGCACTCTTCCGGCGCCAGCAGCAGCATGCCGCCACCGGGTAAGGTCAGGAGCTGGGAATTAAAAAAATAGGAACGCACGGCGTCATCCAGTCCGAATCGGGTGATCTCGCGGGTGCAGAGGGCGCCGTCACTCACGCCGGCGTAAGCCTGGGCAAGTTTTTTACTAACCTGGGCCGGGTCGGAAAAAGCGAGATGGTGGAAGAGGAAAACGTGTTCGTTGCCCGTGGCGATAACGTCATTATGGAATGCGCCGGCATCGATTGCCGCCGGATTTTGCCGTGCATGGATCACGCGTTCCGGAGGCAGGGCGTGCAGGCGTGCGATGGCCTCACCGGCTTCCAGCGTTTGGCGCCGGGGGAAACGCCCCTCCGTCAGGGGCGCGAAGCCGGTGCGTCCATGCACGAACAGGTGAATCCCGGGCAGGTGGTGGCGTGACGCCAGACGGGTATGGTTGGCGGCCCCCTCATCGCTGAGAACCAGGTTGGCCGGAAGCGGGCGGTGATGAATAAAGCGTTCCGGGTCCGCGAAGATGGCTCGCCAGACCACGGCGGTTTCGTCTGCCTCGAGTGAACGATGGAAGTTGGTTACTAGGTTGGCGGGCGTAAGGTGAACGCGGCCGTCTTCAGCGTCGAGGCTCGGGGCGGTGGTGACCGCATTGGCGCTCCACATGCTGGAGGCCGAGTAGCAGGCAATGAGCAGTTCAGGGGCGGTGCGGTAAGCTTTTTCGATCACCTGAGCCGGCACGCCGGTAAAGCCCAGGCGGCGCAGCGTTCCGAAGGCCGGCCGGGCCAGCGGCGGCAATACCGCCTGCCGGATGCCGTGTCCCGCCACGACGCGCATTTTTGCCAGTCCTTGCAGGGCGGCGGCTTGAGGATTGGAAACCGCAGCACGGCTGCGCATCGAGGCGCGGTTGCCGAAAGAGAGCCCGGCGTAATTGTGGCTCGGTCCCACCAGGCCATCAAAGTTGATTTCCTGATACACTGGAAGGCTCCGGCGGGTTAGAAGAGGTGGAGGCAGGCAATTCCGTCCGCGCCCGCTGCTCGGTTTTCGGGAGTCGCAGGTAAATGAGTCGGCTGCCGGGTTGTACGCGCAGGCGGGCGGCCGTCTCGGCGGTGATCGCCAGAGTTCCGTCATCCATCAAGTCCACCGCGCCCAGGCAGGCACGAAAAGAGAGCGACACGTGGGCGATCAGGTGCGGCTCAGCCGACGGTAACCGGCGGATTTCTGAAACGATCGCGGCGCGTGCGTCTCTGACGGCCTTGATGTCCGAACGCTGGGCCCGCAACAGCGGCCCGGCATCAAAGATGTCCACTTCATGCGAGGGCTGGAACCCCTGATTCAGCAAAATGCGCAGGGCCGGTTCGGCGTCCCGATGCACGCGTCCAATCACGGCTTGGGCATCCGGCGGCAGCATGGCTTTATAGATCGGGTATCTCGGAATGAGGTCGCGGATGAAATCCTTCTGGCCGATCCCGCTGAGAAAATCGGCTTCCGCAAACGTTTGATGAAAGAAATGGCGGCCGAGCGCCTCCCAAAAAGGTGACAAACCCGCCTCGTTAGCAAAGCCGCGCAATTCGGCAATGACCCGCTCGTCGAATCTCTGCGGGAAACAAGCCATAAAAAGAAAACGGCTTAAGGAAAGGAGTTGGCCGAGGCCGGCTTTGCGGTAGTCGGGCCGCAAACACAAACTGCAGACCTCGGACGGGCCCTTATGGTCCAGTTTCAAGTGGAGCACTTCCATTTCCTTATCGATCTTGAGAGGGGCATGGATAAATCGTTCGCGCCGCACTTCGTAAGTGTAGAAAGGGTCAAAGCCGCCCACGCGCGCGATGATGCCGGCCGTACCTACCACTTCGCCGGTCCGCCGGTCTTCGAGCACGAATAAATAGTGGTCACCGCCCACGGTCCTGATGCGGTGATCGAACGAGCGTTGCGAGTAGTAAATCCGTTCCTCCAGCGCATCAGCTTGCGGCGGTAGTGAGGTCATCCCGCCTTTAATCGACTCCGCCAGCCGCTTCAGGCTCAGCAGATCCGCTTCCTCAACGGGACGCAAAATGAAGTCTGGAAACATAAGACCGTCTGGAATTCTTGAAAAGCTAAATCGGCGGCCGCCGAGTCAAGTTTATTTATACCGCGCACTTCAAAGCAGGGGGAGATTTTGCCGTTTCGAGGATTCTGCATAGGCCCGGTATTTCACCGACTCCAGGTATAAACCATCCGGTGGCGCGCAGTAGTTAGTTTTTTG
>JAFAUY010000200.1 GCA_019243005.1 Verrucomicrobiota bacterium
GGCTCCATCCGATTAAGTTGATCGGCCGTGAGATAACTCTCACACAATGGCGACATTCCCAGGTCGACGAAGGTATGCCGGAGCGGCGTTTTGCAGAAACGGCAGCGCGCCGTATTCAAAGTGTTATCCATCTGGTCTGCGGTCAGCTCCGATTCGTTTAATTCAATCACTGCGCTCATATCAATTCAATTTCCGCCACACCGGTTTCACCGGCCTGCCGACGAGGTATTTCTCGACGCCTTCATCAAGCGCCCGGGCGTAAACCGCCAGCGCGGCCTCGACGGCTTCCACCGTGCGGTCGATGTCGGCATCCGCGTGGGCGTAACTCACGATAAAACTCGGCGCCAGGATCCCGCGCCGGATCGTCTCCTGCAGAAACAGGGTCCGGAAAGCCTGGGAGGGCTTGCGGGTAGCGTCCAGGGTCGCGTACGTCAGGCAGCATGGCCTGCCCACGACGCCGAAAAAGCCTTTTACCCCGCTTGCCAGGATTGCCTGATTAATCCCCTCCCGGAGACGCTGCCCCTGCCGCCACAAGGTTTCAATGACCGGTTCTTCCTGGTAGATTCGCATTACCTCCAGCGCCGCGGCGAGGCTATGGCCTTCCGCGCCGTGCGTCAGCGATAGCAAAAAGACGCGCTCCCGGTCATGGTCAAGTCCGCCTAACCGCATGATGTCCCTGCGTCCGGCCAGGGCCGCGACAGAGAAGCCGTTGCCCATGGCTTTGCCGAAGGTCGAAAGGTCCGGCGTTATTTGATGATAGGCCTGGCCGCCGCCCAGGTGCCACCGGAATCCCGTGATCATTTCATCGAGGATGAACACCGCGCCATGCCGGCAGCAGAGTTCCTGCACCCGATGCAGGAAAGCATGCTGCGGCTCCCGGTCCTTTTCCGGCTCCATGATGACGCAGGCGATCCGGTCCGGATGCGCGCCGAATAGCGCCTCGACGCTGGCAGGATCGTTGTAACGAAACTGCAACGTCATGTCGCGGATGGGTTGCGGAATGCCGGCATTCATCGGCGTCGTTGCGATGAACCAGTCGTCCACCGAAAAAAACGGGTGGTCCGCGCAGATTGCCACCAGGTCCCGGCCGGTATAGGCCCGGGCCAGCTTTACCGCCGCGTTGGTCGCATCGGAACCGTTCTTGCCGAACTTGACCATTTCCGTCCCCGGGATGAGGCGCCGCAGTTCCTCCGCGCATTCCAGCTCGATGACCGCCGGACGCGTGAAGTTGATCCCGCACTGCATCTGCCGGTAGGCGGCCTGGTTTACCCGTTCATGGGCGTGCCCGAGGCTCACCGCGCGCAGGCCCATGCCGTACTCGATGAACTCGTTGCCGTCCACGTCCCAGACGTGGCATCCCCGGCCGCGCGCCAGGTAAGGCAAACACGTTTCCGGAAATTGATCATCTCCCTTCGCGTAAGTATGCGCCCCGCCCGGAATCGTCGCGTGAAACCTGGCCCTCAGGAAATCTGATTTTTCAAAAGTCATAGACAGCTACTCCAATCATTCATCCAGCAAGCAACGAAGGCGTTTAATCGGTCCAGAAGAAGTTGTCGTCGATCTGGCGGGTGCGCAGGAGGTATTCGAGCTGCTTGAGCCGGGTGAAGGCCCGGTCCTCAAAAACTTCTCGGCTCATATCGACCCGCCGAAACAGCGCCAGCAGCTGTTCGGCTCCCCGCCGCGCGTCCCAGCGGCACCGGAAATCCGGCAGGTGCTTCCCGATTTTCTCGAACGACACCCGGTAGCTGCGGTTGTCGGCGCTGGGCGGTCCGAAGCTCACGCGACAGCCCGGGAACACCGCCCCCACAACCTCGGCGATTTCGCGCACCCGGTAATTATGTTTGGTGTCTCCGACGTTGAAGACTTCGTTGGCCACCGCCTCGCGCGGCGCCTCCAGCACGGCGATAATCGCCTGGCAGATGTCCAACCCGTGCACGATCGGTCGCCAGGGCGTGCCGTCGCTGGTCATGCGGATTTCCTTGGTGGTCCACGCCAGGCCCGCCAGGTTGTTGAGCACGATGTCAAAGCGCATCCGCGGCGAAGCCCCGTAGGCGGTGGCGTTGCGCAGCAGCGTCGGGGCGAAGCCCCCGCCGGCCAACTCCCGAAGGTCGCGTTCCACCAGCGTCTTGCACACCCCGTAGGCCGTCTGCGGGTTCAACGGCGATTCTTCGTCAACCAACCCCTCGCCCTCGGCTACCCCGTAGACGCTGCAGGAGGACATGTAGACGAAGCGCTGCACGCCGGCTTTGCGGGCCAGTTCGGCCAGGTGCACCGAGCCGCGGTGGTTGATCTCGTAGGTGATGTGCGGGGCCAACTGCCCGGTAGGGTCGTTGCTCAACTCGGCCATGTGCACCACGGCCTCAAAACCCGCCAGGTCGGCTCCCTCCACCCGCCGCAGGTCCTTGACCAGCGTGGCCGGCGCGGGGGCCGGGCCGCGGTAGAGCGCCCGCTCTTTGTAATAGCCGGTATCCAAGCCCACCACCTCGTGGCCGCGCCGCATCAACTCCGGCGCCAGCAGCGACCCCAAATACCCATCCGATCCCGTTACTAAAATTCGCACAACCGTCGATCGTTAATCGTTATTTGTTATTTGTTACTGGTTACTTTTTCACCCGGCACTTAAGGAGGAACCCGTTGCCGAGCTTTCTGAATCTGCTCCTGCTTAAACGCTCAAGCCGTTCGCTCAGCGGCAAGGCGATCTCCGGGATCATCTCGTCGAGCGGGCGGCCCAGCAGGTTGAAGTCAAAATACATCTCGTCGATGATCGCGAACCCGCAGGCAGGAAGCAGTTTCTGGTAGAATTCGTTCGTATGAAACTCCCGCACGATGGGGCCCGGCCCTTTGTGGGTCACCTTTCTGTAAACCAGGCGTTCCCAGAGATTAAACGGACTCCATTTGTTGATCGCAGAGAAAAGAAACGTGCCACCCGGCTTGAGCACTCGCGCGACTTCCCGGAGTGCCCGCGCCTCCGCCGGCACATATTCCAGGACGCCGAGACAAAGGACAACATCGAAGGACGCATCCGGAAAATTCATCTGTTGGACGTCCCCCACGAAGAACCTTGCGGAATCAACGCCTTGAAACTTTGTCCTGCACCGGGCGATCATTTCACTTGAAAGATCCAGCCCGTGGTAATCCGCCCCCCTCTGCAGGAAGTAATTGACCATGATGCCAGGGCCGCAACCCACCTCCAAAGCGCTGCTGCCGGATACGACGACGTCGGCGAGAAGCCCCTCCACGAGATGTTTACGCGCGTTAAAGAAATGGCTGACCCGGGTACGGCCGGTATATAGATCCGCGTACGTATTTGCCGTGTTGTTGAAACAGCCCCTGACTTCTTCTTGCACAGATTCAGGACGTTGAGTCATATTCAGTTGATTGCCGCAAGCATTGGTGCTGGCGCTTATAGGGTTACCTTGCTTTCTACGGTGTTGTCGAAAAAGGTGGGGTCTATTTCCCGGCGGGATGGTCAAACACTCGTGCTGCGGCCGTACAGGGACATCAACCTAACTGGCGGATCCTGCCGCGACCGCGACCTCCCCTTTCGGGGAATGTTCGGGCCGGTTCCGAACCGCTGCCAGATCCGAAAGCAGTGCTCTCAGTTCGCTTTTGCCGCCCGGCAGGAGCATCCAGGCGCAGAAGTACGCCGCCGCTGCAACCGCCCCGCCCAATGCCACCGAGGTAAACATCGAAGGTTGCGGCAGGGTCACGCGCACGAGCACCAAGGCCAGGGACATTACTAGCGTTGCCATGACCGGCCGGCTTACCGTTGCCAGGAAATTGCCAAATGAAATCGGCGACCCCCTCAAGCTGTAATACAGGGTAGGCACGGCGATCAGCAGCGCCTTCGCGAGGTGCGCCATCGCGATGCCCTGTGCGCCCCACCGTATGCCGACGAGCAGGCAAAGGACGAGCGTCACGCTGTGCATCAGTACGACGACCAGGTACGTCTTGGACTTACCCGAGGTGACGAGCACCATGCCGCTGGTGCCCATGGTCGGCCGGATGGAGGCCGCCAGCGCAAAGATGCATAGGATTGGCGCGGCCCCCGCCCACTTCGGGCCGAGGACGACGAGCGTAATCTCCTGGGCATAAATGGCGATGAAAATGCCCAGCGGCACGGTGGCGGAACTCACGAAAAAGACGATCTTGTCGTAAAAGCGGCGGTAGCGGTCGGGGTCCGCCTGAACCGCGCTGAGGCCCGGTTGCGCGACGCTACGGATCGGCGTGAACAGGTATTCCACGGGCGTCATGATCAACTGGTAGCCCTGGCGATACCAGGCCAGGGGCACGGCGCCAGTGAACTTACCGATGAGAAGTTGGTCCATGTTGGCGACCATGGCGTCCAGGATGGTCGTCACGGTGATGTCTCTCCCGAACCGCAGCAGTCCGCCGACGTCGGCGCCTTTTCTAGGCAGGCCCGGCACCCAGGGGCACAGCGCCCACGTGCCCGTCACCAGGATAACGCTCCGGGCCATTTCGCGCCAGACCAGCGCCCAGTAACCACAATGATTCAAGGCAAGCACCACGGCCAGGATGGCGCCCAGAATGTTGGCAACGACGTTGAGGGTCGCGGTCTGAGGCAGTTTCATCTGCCGGACCATCAGGGCGTGATGCTGAACCGTCAGGCCGCCCCAGAAAAAGTTCGAGGCCATCGCGATGGTGATCAGCGTCAGCCGCGAGTCGCCGTAAAAGGCCGCAATCACCGGCGCCAGCGCGCTGATGCCCAGGGTGATTAGCAGGCCGGCCAGCACGTTCACCCAGAAAAGGTTGGTCACCTGTTGATGGCTGATTTCTTTCTTCTGGACGGTGGCCGCTGAAAGTCCCAGATCCCGGAATTGCTCGGCGATGGCGGTGATGGCGGTGACCATGCCGACCAGCCCCCAGTGCTCGGGCAGGACCAGTCTGGCGAGCACGACCGTCGCGGCGAGGCGGACCACGAAGTCGGCGGCCGCACCGGCGGCAGTAAAGAACGCCCCATGGATGGATTTGCGCTTGAGGTTGGCGCGAACGCTTTCGGTTCCCGCAAACTGTTCGAATCGGCTAACCCGGCCGACGGCGGTGCGCAGGTTGCCGGCACCGGCGTCAGTTGACAATGTTTGTTCGTATTCTTGTGATGGTTCCACTACTACTCCCTTTACAAATCTACCCGGCGAGCCAGGTCGTCGTATTGCGACTTGAGTTCTGTCCGGTATGCATGCGTCCTTCGCTTCAGGATTGCCGTGACGGCGTCCCGGCGAAGCGCGAGCGACTCAAACGTCTTAACCAGCTGGGCCACATCCAACGTATGGAAATCCAGGCAGTAATTGGCTTGCTCCATGTCGTTCATGTGGCGGGTGACCTTGCGGTCATAGGAAATCGCCAGGACCGGCCGGAGGCACAGGTGCGACAGGATCACCCCATGCAACCGGCTGGCCACGACACAATCGAGCGTCTTAAGTTCAGCCAGGAGTTCGTGCACCCTGCTGATCGGCGCGATCCGCAATTTCAACCGGCCATTGGACTGGCCGCACGCCGCTTTGACTTGGGCTGCCACCAGCTCGCTGACCTCGCGATCAGGCGCATCGGTTGCAAACAAGACGACTTCATGTCCCCTGCGCACCAACTCGGTGGTGAACGCTTGCAGCGTCTCGCAGTACCGCTCGAAGATCCCGCCGTCGGTCTTGGGCCAATGGCCTTTGCGCAGGTAGGCGATCGGGCTGATTCCGACCTTTAAGGTTTCCTTCGCGCCTTCCACGCCAGGTTCCGCCACGTCGACGGGATAGCTGAAGGCGAGATCCGGCACGACCCGGTCAGCGTGCGTGAACTTCATGTCAGCCAGGAGTTGCTTCGAGCCGCTGTCCCGATAGGAGCGATACCGGGCCAGTCGCAATGCGTACCTGACCACGGCGCGGC
>JAFAUY010000213.1 GCA_019243005.1 Verrucomicrobiota bacterium
TGGCGGCACTGCCGTTGTTGGCGATCGTGGCGCTACCGGCCGTCGAAGCGTTATTGAACTGCGTGAGGCCACCGCCCCCGCCGCTTGCAGCACTGCCGTTATTCGTGATCCCGGCATTACCGGCCGTCGCAACGGTGAAAAATTCCGTGGCACCGCCGCCCGCCCCGCCGGCGCTGCTGCCGTTATTGGTGATCGAGGCGTGGCCGGCCGTGGGGCCGCCAACGCCCTCAACGGCTCCGGCGAATTCCGTCAAGCCGCCCTGCGCGCCGTTGACGGAGCCGCCGTTATTGGTGATCGTCGCGGTGCCCGCCGTCGAGGTATCCACGAAATCCGTGAAGCCGCTGGCTCCGCCGGTCGCGATGCCGGCGTTGTTAATAATCGTCGCACCGCTGGCCGTCGCGGTGTTGTAGAATTGTGTGAACCCGCTGCCTGAACCGGCGGCGCCACCGCCGTTGTTAGTGATGATCGCGGTACCGGCCGTCGAGGCGTTGAAGAATTGCGTGAACCCACCTGCACCGCCAGTCGTGCCGCCGTTGTTGACGATCGTCGCGGCGCCAGCGGTCGACGCATTAAAGAATTCCGTAAAGCCGCTGCCGCCACCGCTGACTGGGCCGGCGTTATTGGTAATCGTCGACGTGCCGGCCGTCGCGGTGTTGAAAAACTCCGTAAAGCCGCCTGCGCCGGCAACGTTACTGCCGTTATTCGTGATGGTCGCAGCACCCGCCGTCGCGGTGCCGGTAAATCGCGTTGAACCGCCGGCACCGGCCACGGTGCCGCCGTTGTTGATGATCGTCGCGGCGCCGGCACTCGCGCCGTCGAGAAATTCGGTGTAGCTCCCCCCGCCCGCGAATGCGCTGCCGTTATTGGTGATCTTTGCGCTGGCGGCGGTCGAAGTGTTGAGGAATTCCGTGAAACCACCCGTGCCGCCAGTCACTGCGCTGCCGTTATTGGTGATCGTCGCGGTGCCCGCCGTCGAGGCGTTGAGGAATTCCGTGAAGCCGCCGGCCAAGCCCACCACGGCAGCCGAATCCCCATCGTTGATGATCGTTGCGTTGCCGGCCGTCGAGGCATTGAGGAACTCCGTGGAGCCAGCGGGAGCGGGGCTCCCGGTCGGATTGACGATGCCGTTGTTGAAGATCGTCTGCGTGTTGGTCGAATTGTTTACGATCCCGGCACCCTCGATAGTGAGCAGGTTGCCGTTCGTATTAATCGTGTACGCGCCCGCCCCGGCCGCGAAGGTGATGCCCGCGGCGGTAATGGGGGTCCCGAGGGTGACGGTCCCCCCGGCGGTCCCGGCGAAATGCGCGAGGTTGCCATTCGTCCACAAAAGGGTGGCAAGCGCATTCGTCGCCGTGCTCCATTGGTCCCCGACGTCCAGACCGGTTACCCACGTCCCGCTGTCGGCAGCCGTCGGCAGAGTCGTAGCGTTACTAGCCCAAAACAGGTCGGCACCCCAGGCGTGTGGAAGTACGCTGAAGGCCAGACAGGCGGCAACGAACGCGGCGAGCATGCCGCAAAGGGTTCTCTCGGATTTGGCGGTGACTTGGCTAGGTAATGTTTTCATGGGCACAGCAGTCACGGATGATGGTTAAGGGTTGCAGGAAGTGTCTGGAAACATCCGTGGGTCATTAGTCCAATGGTGGAATGCAAGGAGTTTTAGGCCACAAAGGTAACGGTGGAACAACGCTGGCGGCCATGCAGGGGAGACAAACCGGAAACGACTAGCGCGAATGTAAACCCAACTGCAAGCGCCCCAGGTAGTTTCGGTCGACGATGCCGAAACGCCGCGGCGGCCGTCAACCACGAATATCAGATTCTGGGCCGTACACCGATCCTCTCGGACCGGTTCAGCCGATAAACTGATGATTACCATAAAGATCACGTCACCCGTTTGACCGCCTGGACTTGATCCGTCGGGCGAACGCAGCTATCTGCACAGAGGCGGCCCGCCTCCCGAAGTCAAACGACTCAGAAATGCCGGCCCGCAAGGTTAGGTCAGGTCAGGTTAGGACTGGCCGAAGATTGCTCTCGTAATGAAAAATCGAATCTTTAAGTGCGGTGCGCTCGCGGCCAGCATGGTCTGCTGGGAACCGGCCATCGCAGGATATGACGGTGGCAATGGCGGCTTCGAACCCGGCACCGGGGCTAACTTCGTGGTGAACTTCTCGTGGGGCGAACAGGCCACCCGTCGGATCGTTGAGACTCAAACCATGTTCATCCGGCATAAGGCGACGGAGTACCAGCGCCGTGTCGCCGAGCAGAACGCGAAGGCCTTTTTCCAGACGCTTACGCCCGCGAAGAAGGCAGAGCTTAAGAAAAAGAAAATCACCGCGGTGCTTATCCCGACCGTCCGCAGTGCGCAGACATCCCCAAAGGCCAAAGACATCAGGATGCGCTACTCTCTGGAAGGCGAATCCCTGATCGACGATTACGCTTACGAGTTCTCCGCTCCGCTGCAAGCTGGAACCATTGCCAAGACGGAAGGCCTGGAACCCGAGTACGTGGGCCAATGATC
>JAFAUY010000259.1 GCA_019243005.1 Verrucomicrobiota bacterium
CAAGGTTATCCTGCTGGCCCTGGGCGGCGCGGCGTCGTGCCCGCACCTCGGGCGCAGCGTCAATGTAAAATTTATAAGGAGTGTCGGGAAAGACGGCTGAACCGATGTCACGACCTTCCATGATGAGGTTTGCTCGTTCGGCATACTGCCGGAGCGGGCCCAGCAGAAATTCACGCACCGCCTTAAGCGCGGAGATTTTTGAGACCACGTCATTTACCGCTTCGGAGCGCAGGTACGGCTCCGGATTAACGCCGTCGATCGAAATGACTGACGCGTGGTTCCGCAATTCGAAGCGGAATGAGGTTTGCTCCAGCAGCGCGGCAACGGCCCGGGCGTCATCGGGTTTGACGGCCCGCTCATTGGCCAGCCAGGCAATGGCCCGGTAGAGCGAGCCGCTGTTGACGTAAGCGAACCGCAACTCCGCCGCCAGACGCCGGGCCACGCTGCTTTTGCCGGATGCCGCCGGCCCATCGATCGCGATTACGGAATAATGATGCGCCGCCACGTCAACTGCTCGGTTTGGAACACCTCGCCGGGTTGATCACCGGCGTCGGCTCGTTCCGGTCCGGTTCAAAAAATTTTTGCAGCTGATCCTCAAACCCTGGATACGAGGTGGCGATGCATTCGGTCTCTTCGATGACCGTGTTTCCCTTGGCAAACATGCCCGCCACCGCGAATGCCATCGCGATACGATGATCGCCGAAGCTGTTTATCCGTGCCGGACGCAGCGGGCTGCCGCCTTGGATCTCCATGCCGTCATCACGTTCGATGACGTTCACCCCCATCGCGCTCAAGTTGGTGACGAGCGCCGCGATCCGGTCCGTTTCCTTCACCCGTAATTCCTTCGCGTCTTTGATGACCGTCTTGCCTTCCGCCAGTGCGCCGGCCACCGCCAGGATCGGGATTTCATCGATCAGATTCGGAATCTCGGCGCCGCCGATCACCGCGCCGTGCAACCGGCTGCCCTGGATGCGAATCTCGCCGCGTACCTCACCCTGTTCCCAATCTTCCACCACTTCACGGATGTGCGCCCCCATGCGCAGCAACACCGATAAAATCCCGGTCCGGGTCCGGTTGAGGCCGACGTCACGCACCAGCAGGTCAGAGCCGGGTTGGGCCGCGGCCGCCACCAGCCAGAACGCGGCGCTGGAAATGTCTCCCGGTACCGTAAAATCCCGCGACTCGATCGTCTGGTCGCCGTAGATGGCGATGACGTTTCCGTCATCCGACGCCTCCCGCAACGTGCGCACCAGAAAGTAATCCAGCATCCGTTCGGTATGATCCCTCGTGGCCACCGATTCCGTCACGACGGTTTTACCGGCCGTCCGCAACGCCGCGAGCAAAATCGCGCTTTTTACCTGCGCACTCGCCACCGGCAACTGGTACTGGATCGGATGCAAAGGCCCGCCCCGGACGTGCAAAGGAGCGGTCCCCTTCGGTTCGGCGGCGGTGATGCTGGCGCCCATCTGGGTCAAAGGCTCGATGACCCGGCGCATCGGCCGTGAGGAAAGCGAGGCGTCCCCAACCAGCGTGCTTTCAAAAGGCTGGCCGGCAAGCACGCCGCAAAGCAGGCGCATGAGCGTTCCGGAATTGCCGCAGTCGATCGGCTGCGGCGGCGGCTCAAAATGTCCCTTTTGACCATGAACCACCAGGGTGGTCTCTTCGGGGTGGTCAATCGTGATCCCGAGCGATCTCATCGCCCGGACCGTACAGAGGCAATCATGGCTCGGCAGAAACCCACGAATGACGCACGTCCCGTTGGACATCGCCGCAAGCAGTACCGCCCGGTGCGAAATACTTTTGTCTCCAGGCACCCGAATCTCCGCCTTAATCCTGGGCGCGGCTCCGACGTGAACCTCCGGCATACAAATCGTTAAAAGTTTAATCTATCCCGATTCCGCTTACCGGCGTCCAGTAATCCTTCAAGATATTTATGGTCGCATTCCGCGAGCGCGGTGCGCAGGCGATCCAACCGGGCGCCGTACATTTCCAGGTAACCGGCCACCGCCGAACGGTTAGCCAGCAAAATTTCGGTCCAGAGACGGGGCGCACCGCTGGCGATCCTGGTGGCGTCTCGAAACCCCGGGCCTACCACGGAGAGGGCTTCAGGAATTTCGGCACCGACCAATTCCACCAATGCCGCCGCCAAG
This sequence comes from Verrucomicrobiota bacterium, assembly GCA_019243005.1. Lineage (GTDB taxonomy): Bacteria > Verrucomicrobiota > Verrucomicrobiia > Chthoniobacterales > JAFAMB01 > JAFBAP01. The sequence goes on from JAFAUY010000259.1 coordinate 2,151, forward strand.
GCATGCGGCAGGTGACTGACCGCGGCGACGTAGCGGTCGTGTTCGGCAACGCTGAGTTGTATCGTCTTCCCCCCGAGTGCGCCCCAGAACGCCTCCAGTTTTCCGACGCTGGCGGGCTTCGTCGCGAACTCCGGGCAAACAATGACCGTGGTTTCCTCAAACATCGAAGGCCGTGCGGCCGCCCACCCGTGCTGTTCCGATCCGGCCATCGGATGACTCGGGACGTATTCCGCGCGACCGGCAAAGCCGGCCGCCAGGCCCAGCGCAATGTCTCCCTTCACACTGCCGACGTCCGACACGATGACGTCACCCGAAACCAGCCCGGCCAGTTGCCGGCCGACGTGCGCCAGAGCCCCCAACGGGGTCGCCAATAACAGGATCTCCGCGTCAACCGCAAGCGCGGCAAGGTCGGGCGCCACCGTGATCCCTTCGGGAACTTTACCTTCCAGATCCGCGTAGGGATCATAGACCGTAAGGGCGAACCCCCGCTCATGCGCCGCCAGGGCGATTGATCCCCCGATCAGCCCCGCGCCAGCCACCCCGACTGCAGCCTTTCTTCCCCCTCCGCCGTTTATCATCGATTATCCGCGATGCCGAGACGAGCTTCCGCTCCCAGATTCGAACCGGAGGTCAAGGCACCAGAAAAATCTTGCCCGTATACGGATCACGGACCTCGGCCCCGGGAGGGTAACCTTCCACGTCTACCTCACCCGCATTCGGCGCGTACGGACTCAGGACCCGACCCGGCTTGCCGGCGACCTTCGTGGCGTAAGGGTAATTCTGCGGCTGCGTGACCGCCGGGGTCGCCGCCGGGTTCGGCACCGAAGTGACCTCCGTAGTCGGCGTGGGCGTCGGCTCCGGAGCCAAACGCGGTTCACGCGGCTTCGGCGTGGACGAGGGAACCGCACTCACCGGGGGTACCGCGCTCGGCGGCGGGACTGCTCCGTAACCGTAACGATTAGTCCCGCCACCACTTACAGATGGGGCTGAGGTGCTGCAGGAGGTCGTCAACGCGACGCAAGCCGCTGCCGGAACCAGAAAAAGGAGGTGACGGGTCATACGGGAATGTTTCCGATGAGGATAAAGTCATTCACCGGAGAATGACAAATTCTTTTACCCCCACACCGGCCACACGGCGGCCGCAGCGATTTAGCGGGCACGGCGAAGGGGACCTCCCGGCTTGGTATCGGCAACGCGCCCCTACACTCGCGCCCGTTACCCGTTACTAGTTCGCCTTGCCTCGCAGAAGCTGGATCAGCAAACGCAGCCGTTCATTTACATCCTGCGCCTCCAGCAGTTGCTGGCGGTGTTGGGTCTCGTTGATGAAAGCGGACGCCACCACGTCGGCAAGCACTTCGTGGTCGTCGATCTGTTTCAGCTGCTCCATCAGATTACCCGGCAACGGCAGGCCCAGCTGCTCGATCCGGGCGCAGAGTTCTTTTACTTTGGCGCTCAGCGCATCGGCCTCGATCAGGTGCGGAACCCTCGACTCCACGACCTCGATTCGCGCAATCCTGAACGGTTCCTCCTGAATCCAGTCAAGCAGGCGAACCCGGGCCAAACCTTGCAAAACCAGGTTGGAAGTTCCGTTATCGTTGCCGACGCAGGCCCGGATCAACCCGATACCGGCGATCGGATGAAGGTCGGTGATGTGGTGCGCTTCCTCGATGCCTCGCCGCAGCAGGCCGATCGAAAACATGCGCTCACCGTCGAGGCTGTAGGCGAGCATCTTACGGTAGCGCAATTCAAAAATGTGCAGGGGCAGGAGCGAATGCGGGAACAGGACCGCATTCGAAAGCGCCATTACGGGAACTTCTTCGGGAATCGTAATCACAAGAGGTCATTCGAGCGCCCATGCTCAGCTATCTGGTGCACGTCCTTATCACCCCGTCCGGACAAGTTAACGATCACCACCTGCTCATTTGTCCATTCCTTGGCCCGGGATCGCACGTGGGCAAGCGCGTGGGTGGATTCGAGCGCAGGTAAAATCCCTTCCGTTCTCGCCAGGTCATGAAAGGTGGCGAGCACCTCATCGTCGGTGGCGAACGCATACTCCACCCGCCCGGCGTCGCGCAGGTAACTGTGCTCCGGCCCGACGGCGGCGTAATCCAAACCGGCTGATACCGAATGGGTCAATTCAATCTGGCCATCCTCGTTGGCCAGCAGGTAAGTCTTGGTGCCTTGGAGCACACCCAACCGGCCGCCCTGAAAACGCGCCGCATGTTCGCCGGGCCGGATTCCCCGGCCGCCGGCTTCCA
>JAFAUY010000336.1 GCA_019243005.1 Verrucomicrobiota bacterium
CGGGATCAAAGTTGGCAAGGCCTTTGGTGCCGCCGAACGGCGTCTCCTGGCCCTGGTAACCCTGGAAGATGGCCAGGGTGGTCTGGCCCGTGTCCCCCAGGGTGCTCATCGTGGGCGTCCCGCTCGGGAAAACCGTGGCGAGTTCGGCCGGGTCGGCATAGGAAACGGCGTTCACCTGGTTGACCGCCGCCGTCAGAATGCCATTCCAACTGGCATAACTTCCGCCGGCGTTCGGCAGCATGCCCTGGGCGGTCTGTTGCAGGATTGCACGAACCAGGACGTCCTCGCGCAGGTCGATATCGATCTTGGCGGTGATAACCCGCGAGTTGGCTTGGGAAAGGCTGGATGACACGAGCAGGGCCGCCGTGGTGACCAGAACGGCAAAACCGACCAGCGCCACCGCCAGCAGGACCGCCTCGGCGCGTTCACTTCTTTTCGGCCGCAAAGGTAATTTGATCATGGTTACTCCCTTGGAGGGTGACCAGGAGGATGCCGGTCGTGGCATCAAAAGTGGCGTTGGTCAGGTCGCCGCTCGGCATTTTCCAGGCTGGGCTGGCCGGAAAGAAACCCGTTGAACCGGCCAGGTAGTAACACAACCCTTTGGCCGCACCGGCGGACGCGAAACTAAGGATCGCGGTGCGGGAGACCGCGCCCGGTTCCCGCATCCAGAGCCGGACCACCGGCCCCGTCAGAACGTGGTTCCGGTCGGCGATGGCGTCGCCCAGGCTTCCGTAAATCCGAAAATCGTCGGCGTTGCCCATCGTCTTCGTCAGCAAGAGACCGAGTGGGGGCGCCTGCTGGCTGAGGAAACGGTAGGTAGAACTTACCGCCAGCATCTTGCAGTGCACGTTCAGCAGCGACGCCAAAGCCGAGGCGATGAGCAGCGAAACGGCAAGCACCAGCGCGAGTTCGATCAGGGTGGTGCCACGAGAGGAGTGACGGGTGACGAATAACGGGTAACGGGTAGCGGGTCCCAGTGTTGGGTGCCGGGTGCCGCGCCTGGCGGTTGCGAAATGGAGCGTGCGACCTTGGAGATGCGCGTGTTGCGCAGGTGGAAGGTCCGCGGATGTCTTTCGACACCCGTTACCCCTTACCCGCCACCCGCTACTCGACACTGGTCCGTTCACTGTGTGCGCACCACTTTGCTAAGCTTGCAGTAGCTTCGGTTGCCGTTGGTGTAGGTGACGTACGACTCCAGCAGGTAAGACTGCAGCCCGCTGACCGGGTCGTTGTTGACGTGACAGGTGCGTCGAACCTCTACATTGACGGGACCACCGGGCGTTTGGCCGGCCGTCACGGTTGAACTGGCGAAATTCGGATAGACCGGCCAACGGCCGCTGCTGGCGATTTGTCCATAGATCCAGCGTTGGGCAAAGGCCGTTTCGATCGAAGCCTGGGCGTCGGTCATGGTCTGGATAACCGACCAGTTTTGCGCCTGGAAGGCGGCGAGCGTCGTTTGCATGCTGTATACCGCCACGGTGATAAGTAGAAACAGGGTGACGCTGACCTCGAACAGGCCGGCACCAAGTTCGGAGATCGCCACCCGGCGTTTGGCGGTCGCCGCCCGCCGTTCGGGTTTCAGTAGCTGCCAATATCCCATAAGCCATCGGTAGTTGAACCGGACGGATCGTACGGGTTGATGCCGTCCAAAGACGCCGCCGGGGGAATCCGGTTAACCAGAATCTGCGGCGTCACGCCGTTGACGGACGGTAATAACGGAAGCGAGGCGCCGTTCGGAAGGTAGGGAACGATCCTGGTTGCGGCGTCCGCCGGGGTCAGGGAAGTAAGGTCGACCCCAGGGTTGTCGGAAAGGTAATTCATCTGCGCGGCGTACACGCTTCGCAGCGCCTCCCCCGCCTGGCGGCCATCGCGGTAGGCAACATAGGGCGTAATGCCGATCACGACCATCGAGGCCAGCAGGAGCAGGACCGTAATGACGATGGCCAACTCCACGAGCGTAGCGGCCGATGAGAAGGAGGCGGGCCGGAAAGCGCGTTTGGTCGGCATCGGCATACGGGCTCAATCGGCCTTGACGCTGGCTTGAGCGATCTTGCCCGGGCCGGTGCCGGTCCCGGCGGGCGAGCCCGGCCCGTCGGCGGGTTGGTTTTTCGAGTCCGGTTCCGTGTCGAAAGCCTCCTGCAAAGCGAGCTTCAATTGCCCGGCCAGCTTCTCGTCAAAATGGCCGGGACCGCGATAAAGCCGGACGATTTTTGTCGCGTTCCCGGCAGGGGTAGACGCCGGTGCCGCCTGGGGGGCGGCCGCCGATGTGCCGGCCGTGGTTGGCGAAGAAGGTAAACCCAGGCTGGAGGCGGTAGGCGTGCGCGGGGCCTTTTTGGTCTGCAGGGTTGAGGACGGCGCTGCGCCCGGCTTGGCCGGACCGGCCGCGGCCGGGTTGTTCTGCCCGGGCAGGGCGGGAGGCTTGGGCGCCTCGGCAGGAGCGGGAAACGCGGCTTGTCCGGTACCGGGGACAACACCGGCGAGGAGCAGCAGCAACGCGGCGACGACCGGGAAAACGTGGCGAAGAACGAGCATGGGCGTATTTTACGCTTTATATTGTTTTTATTGTAAATGCAACACTTCCGCTCAGGTCGCTTCCCCGGACGGCCTGTTGTCTCCAACGGCCGTCCCAAGAACCGGTTTAGCGGGTCGCCTCGGTACGAGATTTTTCTCTAAAGCCAGCCACCCGGAATCCGTAATAAGCACCTTAAGCATTTTGTAAGGATTCAGGATCGCGACCGCCCTCGGCTATGTGCCTTGTTGTTCCGAATGGATTGAAAATCGGCTATCGAAACCGCGTGGTGGCCACGGTCAAGGAGGAGCTCGCCTTTAGCCCCGGCGAAATCACCCTGCTTCTGGGTTTAAACGGCGCCGGCAAGACGACGCTGATGAAAACCATCAGCGGGCTGATTCCGCCGGTTGAAGGTAAACTGCCCGCTGCCAGAACACTGTACCTTTCGGAAGAGGTTGACTTTCCGCCCAACCTCTCGCCCCGCGAAATTACCGTGTGCCTGGCCCGGACCCGGCTGGAACGCGCGCAGGCGACCCGATGGCTGCAGATGCTGCAAGTTGAGGACCGGCCCTATGGCAAGCTGTCCAAGGGGAACCGGCACAAGGCCCGGCTGGTGTTCGCCCAACTTACGGCGCTGAGCCGGCAAACTCCGCTGGTCGGCCTGGACGAGCCATTGTCGGGTCTGGACTTTGTTGCGCGGGAACAGCTTATCCGGGACTGGTCGGATCGGCACCGGCCCGCCCCGTGGCACCTGCTGGTCAGCATCCATCCGGCTGATCTGCCCTTTACCCCGCACCAGATGATCGTGGTGGCTCAAGGAGAAATTCGTCCGGTACCGGTCTGCACGTCCTGGCCGGAAGTGCGGGAGATGCTGACTGGGGTTCCGGCCGCTACGCTCACCTTTCAATGAAAAGCGTTTTCCGACTCCACCTTCGCGAGATCTACCGGGAGAATGATTGGCTCCTGCCGCTCCTTCTGCTTGTTCTCGCGGTTATCGGTGCGCCGCTGTTGACGCCGAGCAATGAAGATCCGGACTTGAAATTCAGCAGCCGGACCCAACTGGTCTGGGCGACCGCCTGGTTTTGCTCGATCTTCTACAGCGGCTTTGTGAGCGCCAAGCTGGGAGCATGCCAGCGCAACCGCGGCCTGCGCGATTTCTGGCGAAGTTCAGGCCTCTCGGATCTCGGGCATTACCTGGCGATTTTTGCGATCCCTTTGCTGCTTAACGCCTTGTTTTTCGGTGCGGCGGCGGTGCTGGCTTTCGTTTTCGGCCGGAACCCTGAGATCACCGTGCCGGAATGGGCCATGGTGAATTTGCAAGCGTTGACCGTCGCGGTCCTGGGGCAAGCGCCGGTCTCGGCGCTGGTGATCGGCATGGCCAACCGGCTGGACGTCGCGCCTTCGTTCACCTGCGGCCTGCTCTTTAACCTCTACGGCTTGTACGGAATCGGTGCGATTGACCAGATTCGGGGCGGCGACGATCCCCGGCTCAGTGTGATCGCGGACATTTTCTGGACGGTGGGACCGCACCTGCATTTCGCCGATTTCATGAACCGGATGACGTTTGGCTGGGGTCCCTTGCCGGGCCGGCCGTTTTTCTGTGTCAGCCTCTACCTTGGGGCGGTGTCGGTCATCGTTACGGCCCTGAGCGTCCGGCTTTGGCGTTACCGTACCGCTCACTGAACAGGTAATGAAAATCGTCGTGATCGCGACCGTGGCCGCGGCTGTGGCGGCCTTTGCGCAATTCCACATCAGCCGGCAGGTCTGGGCACCGGAACCGGCCAAGGCCTGGAATTGGCTGGCGCTCAACGGCAGCGGATTCGGCCGGGCCCTTTCCCGAGCCGGGGTGGGCAAGGCGGATGAATCGTGGCACCATGGACTGGTTTTCAGCCGTCCTGATCGAGCTTACAATCCTTTCTCGAAATGGCTGGATGCGGGGATGAATTCCCTCGGGTTTGCCGGCCGGTTGGCGTACCGGCCGGTGGCGATTTATCCGGTCCGGCCTTTCGAAGTGCGCGAGGTGTTGCGAATTACCGAACGGCGCCTGCGCACGGCATTCGACCTGGATCGCGGCAATTACCGGGCCTTTGCGGCTTACCTCTTTTTCCTCAACTATGAAGTCAAGGAATCGGAGTTCGGCCGAGCGGAACCGTCCGACCGCCGTCAGCCGGGCAAGACCGGCGGCCCGAGTACGGCGCCGGGGCGCACGGTACGCACCAACGGTACGCGGGACGGCGAGGTCGACGAGGATGACGATTTTGAAGCGGCCGGAAGCCTCCAGCCCTGGACGGGGGCGAACCGGCAACAGCGCCTTTTGCGCGCGTTCGCGATTACCAATCAAGCGCTGGAAAGCGTTACTGACAAGGACCAGGATCCGGAGCGCCACCTGAACCGCGCGATGGTCATTTACGACCGGTTCATGTTGCTGGCGCCATCGGTCGAGAATCGTGAGGGGTCGCTGTTCGCCCGGTGCCTGTTTGAAACCCAGGCAACTGAAGCGCTTAGCCAGATGCGGCTGGAACTGGGCAAGGCCCAACTCTGCCTGGAGCACCAGCTGCAATCGGGCGTATGGAAGCGGCGCTCGGCGGCCCGGCAGGGCGATTTCTGGCGATGGGCAAGGGAAGCCGGCCGGTACGCTCGCACCCTGCAGGAAATAATCAGGAGCAATCGCCGGCTCTAGCGAAACAACTGCCTGACCGCGACGATATGAAATTCGTTGCTTCCGCCGGTATCTTTCTCGACGAGAAGCTGGAGGGTCGCGTCTCCTTTTCTGGTTTCATAACCGTTCGAAATCATCCAGTGAAACGGCTGGAGAATCTGGTACATGTTAGATCCGGTCGGGCCGAAGATTTTGGGGCTGCCGTCAGGGGTCCATTTACGAACCGGCCACTGTTGCTGATAACGCTGGTTGGAATCCTGCAATTGCGCTCGGCCCAAGGATCCCTGACCATAGAAGTTAACCTGGTCGGCGAACAAGCGGTCCATCCGGGAGGCATCGTTATCTTCCACCGACTGCAGGTAATCTCGCGTTAGATTTCGCAAACGGGATTGATCCGCAACGACGGTGTCGCGCTCGGCTTGCACAGGGGTTGCGGCAGGGGGAGCCGCGGGTGCCGGTTCAACGGCCGGCCCCGGCGCACCAACGCCGGCCGCGCCGTTAAGCAAGGCGGGCGCACTTCCTCGGTCGGGCTTCGTCGGGCTCGCCGGACCGGGGGCGGACAAGGTAACACCGGGTTCGCGTTGCTGATCTCCGGGCGGCACAGAGCCGCGCGAATACTTCAGCTCCGCGATCAGGGATTTTGTCAGAGGGTGCGATGTTTCGCCCGATTGCGGCGACGGACTTGGTGCCCGGGGGTGTTGATCAACGGGAGCAGGCGTGGACGGCGACGGGTGGTCAGGGGGTGGAGAAAGCGCGCCGTTCGGCCGTTTGGACGTAAGCTCGGGGATCAGAGGGGCAGACGGTTCGGTGGGCAGCTTGCCGGACGGGCCGGAACGTCTCGTGGCGCTGCTGCTGGGGCTGGAACTCCCTTCCGGAGGCGACGCCGGCTTCGGGATTGACGTCGGAGCCGTGGCCTCAGACGGTGCCGGTTTAACCGTGCTCTCATCCGAGCCTTCGCGCTGGTTTGGTCTGGTCACGCCTTTCGCAGGCCCGGGCGCGGGTTGGCGTTTGCCGGTGTCCTGAGGGATGATCGTAGGTTCAGGGTTGATTCCGGCGGCTTCCTGCGAGCCGTTCGCGCCGGCCGGTTCCTGATGGTCCGCCGTCCCGGAAAGAATTGGAGGGGCTTCGGGGTAGCGCGAAGGTTCCGGAGCCGCCACGATCGCCTGGTCCACCCGTTTTTGGCGGGCTTCGTCCGCGGCGGCCTTCTTCAACCAATGATGAACGGCGAGTGCGGCAACGACCAGGTCAACCAGCACGAGAACGGGGATCAGCCGGACGAGAAGGCGAACCCAGCGGTCGCGCTTGGACAAGGAGGGATCGCCGGGCGTCTTCGGTTTTGGTGAAGCCGGCCGGGAGGAGAGCGGCCACAGCTTCGGTAAAGACCAGCCGGCCGTCTTCGGCGACGGCTGCTTTCCACCGGAGACGGCCGGCGCAGCCTCCGTACGCCTCGGATCATCCGTCACTTCCTGCGGGATGACCGCCGGACCACGGTGATTGTTCTCCGGGACCGATTGCGGCTGTGGCGACCGCGCCGTCGGTGACGGGGCGGGTGCGGGCGGCGGTACCGGTGACGGCACCGCCGATGGCCGGATCTCACGGTTGACGAGGGCGAGCGAGCGAGGCCGGGCCCATTTACGAAGCAGCACTTCGTGAGATACGGTCACGAGGGTTTCGCCCCGGGGATCTTTACCGGTCCGCAGAAGTCCTTCTTTGAGGAAGCCGTCCACGAAGCCCTTGGCCGAAGCCGGTCGCTTGTCGCCCGGCGCACGCGTTGAGACCAGTACCCGGGCAGGGACGGTTCGCGCCCGTAGTGCCCCGGTCTCCTGGCCGCCGGCGGGCGCGGTGAGCTGTTGGAGGGCAAAATCCGCCGCTGCCTGGTCGGCAGGCGGGAGTGAATTGAAAACCGCCTCCGCGTGCTGGTTGAGCGCGCCTTCGAACCCACCCAGATCCGCGTAATCAGACCACCGGAGCAGCCCGTCGCCGCGTCCGGCCTGCCTCAGGTAGAGCCTTGAAAGGAGATGCTCGAGCTGCGGAAGTTCATCGGTGCTCGCCAGGGCGGCCTGGATCAGAAACTCATCCAGACCCTGGCCTGTCCTGGCGTGCCGCTCAAAGCGCAACCCATGGGTTTCCGCACGCCAACGGACAATCTGCTCCATTTCGCCGGCCGCCGGCGGTTGAAGATCGAACTTACCGCTTGGGCTGGTGATTTCGATCAACTCGGGAAACTGCTGGCACGCGCCGTAGAAGTTGCTCGACAGGGTAGCGAGTACGAACACCCGCCGGGTGCGGGCCAACGCCACGAGGGCCGTGATGTACCGCTGCTGGATTTCAGATGAAAACCCGGTCGTAAACAGTTGTTCAAATTGATCGACCACCAGCGCCAACTGGGGTTTGGCACCGAGTTGGGCCAGGCGCGGCCGGGTTGCGAGCTCGGCGGCTTCGCGCCTGCCGGCCTGCGCAAAATCGCGCTCCTGTTGGTCGAGACGCCGGTCAAGCCGCTCGAGGCTGATCTCATCCAGCGCTTTTTCCAGTCGTCGGGCGAGCGCCGCCGGGTCCAGGCGCATTTCGGAGACCAGTTGCTCCAGGCCGCTGGCAAATCCGGACGGGTCGAGTCCCGGCATTCCTGCCGGTACGGCCAAGCCGGGCATGGCCGCGGGCGCAAGCAGAGCAGCCGCCAGCGCCTCGCTTGGGTCTCCGTCGGCGCCGACCGTTCCCGGGCGGGTGACCGCACGCCGCCACGGTCCAGGGCAGCCGGGAACTCCGGTCCGGACCAGGAGCGGCAACACTCCGGCGCGCACCAACGAGCTCTTGCCGGCCCCGGACGGACCCAGCACGAGCAGGAAGGGACGGCCGGCGGCGGCTTGTTTTCTCAGGGCGTCAAGTACTTCCCGGGTCGCTTTCGTTCGGCCATGAAATGACGCGGCATGGCGATCATCGAAGGGGTACAGGCCACGGTACGGATTCGTTATAACCGTCGGCTGCGCCGACGGGCGCCGGGCCTTTTCGCGCTCAACCCGTCCGGCCAGGAAACGGCGAAATTCGCTTCGGAAAAGCGTTTCGAAATCTTCTAACCAAAGGTAATCGTGGCAGCTCTGGGTAAACGCCTCCTTGCCGCGCTCCTGCCACTTCACAAAAAAGTCCTGCACGGCGTCCCATCGCCGGAACGAAGCTTCGCGTGCCTCTCTTGGCTCGAGCGGCACGTCGGGAACCGCCCGCCGCCGATAGATCTGAAGGGCGGGAAGGCCCGGTGAAATCCTGGCCTGGTCCAGCGCCCAAGCCACTTCGTATTCGGTCGCTGAACCGGGCACCGCGCCGTCCGGACCGACGAATTTGGGCGCCAGCGGCGGTCCCAGCCGGGACCATAAGAGACAGACAACGAGATCGAACTGGCCTGGGTTGGGCACCTGTTCGCGCGGTTCCTCACCGCCGGGGTCCTGGTACTCCCAAAAGCAGAGCCGCAAGGGGACACCCTGGCCGGGACTGCGCACGGCGGCCGTGGCGTTCAGATCGGCTGATTCCAGGCGTTGGAGCCGGTTGGAATGGGCAGCACTTACGGCACAATCAAATTCCGCTGCAACGGACCTGATCACGCGCTCGACGACTGATTGTTCCTCTTGAACGTCGTCGGGGGCGGATATAAAAACCTCAATCGTTTTCATGGTGGATGCAGCGCGTACTTTTTCCAAAACGGCGCGGGCGCGCCGCCTGCGCCGGAGTTGCCCTGTGAGGGGCAACGATGAGTGTCCCGGAAAGGACAAACCGGTGCCGAACCCCAAACCGGGCCGGTAATCTCGGTGATCAGCCCGTTGGCGCCGGGACGCAATAAATTATCTATAACTCAAAACCTCGCGCTGATACGAATACCGCTGGGACGTCGTGGACAAACCTACACGTTACCATGCGCCAATCGGTTCCGGCGCCCGCAGCCAGGCAGTTCTTCGTCTCCCCTCCCATTTTAGCCCGGCAGCGGGTAACGCGCGGTCAGCGCACGGACCCGGCCACGGGTTTCCGCGAGGGCCGCAGGGTCGTTCCCGGCCTGCAACGCCTCATTGATCAAATCGGCAATCTCCATCATGTCTTCCTCTTTCATACCACGGGTGGTTACCGCGGGAGTACCGACGCGGATCCCACCACCTTTAAACACTGATTCAGTGTCGAACGGGATGGAGTTTTTATTCACCGTAATGCCGGCTTGATCCAAGGTTTCCTGAGCTTCCTTGCCGTTAAGGCCTTTCGGACGAAGATCGACGAGCATCAGGTGGTTATCCGTGCCGCCCGCCACGAGGCGGTAGCCTTTGCGCGACAGGGAAGCCGCCAGCGCTTTCGCGTTCAGCAAAATCTGCTGCTGGTATTCCCGGAATTCCGGCTGGAGCGCCTCTGAGAAACAAACTGCTTTCGCCGCGATCACGTGCATGAGCGGGCCACCCTGCACGCCCGGGAACATCATGGCATCGATGGCTTTGGCGTACTTCGCCCCGCACATGATGATGCCGCCGCGCGGGCCTCGCAGGCTCTTGTGCGTGGTCGACGTCACGAAATCGGCGATGCCGACCGGGTTGGGATGGAAGCCCGCGGCCACCAACCCGGCAATGTGCGCGATATCAACGAAGAGGTACGCACCCACTGAATCGGCGATTTCACGAAGTCGCCCGAAATCGATGATCCGCGGGTAGGCGGACGCTCCCGCCGTGATCATTTTAGGGCGATGCTCGCGCGCCGCCTGGGCGACCTGATCGTAATCGATCATTTCGTTCTCACGGCTCACCCCGTAATGGACCACCTGATAAAACCGGCCGGAAAAATTGGCCTTGTTACCGTGCGTCAGATGGCCGCCGTGTGACAGGTCCATCGTCAGGATACAGTCCCCGGGCTGCAGCACGCTGAAGTAAACGGCCATGTTCGCCTGGCTGCCGCTGTGGGCTTGCACGTTCACGTGCTCGGCACCGAAAAGCCGTCTGGCCCGCTCGATGGCCAACGCCTCCACCCGATCCACGAACTCGCACCCGCCGTACCAGCGCTTACCCGGATACCCCTCGGCGTACTTGTTGGTCAGCACGGAGCCCTGAGCTTCCATCACGGCCCGCGAGGTGAAGTTTTCCGACGCGATGAGCTCGATGTTCTCAAATTGTCGATTACGCTCATCCTGGATTGCCTCGTAGATCTCTGGGTCGACTTGCTCTAAGGGTCGGTTACCGGCTCGGTTGGTCATGTTTGGGCTTTTACTGGAAGATATCGTGTCCAAGCCGCCATTGTCGATGAATCTCAGAATTCCCGGCAGTGCGCGGCGTATAACCTCACGCGTAAATACGTACGCCTCAAAGCCGAGGCCGATCGGGTCGGCGACGTCCAGCGTGTTGGCGTTGTCCTCGAACTCTCGTAGAAGAAAGGTTTTTTCGGCGGCCTCCGGGTAAAGGTAAAGGATGGAATCAAGGTGGCTGCGCGTCATCGCCACGATGCAGGTCGCGGCCTGAATCAACTCTTCATCCAACGGGGTGCTTCGGTGCCGTCCGATATCGATGCCGAGTTCAGCCAAGGCTTGGACGGCGTGCCCGCTGGCAGGTTGCCCTGGGTAAGTGCTTACCCCCGCCGACCGGACCCTGAGATCGTTTCGGTCCGCCACCATCGCCCGGAATAAGCCTTCGGCCATGGGACTCCGGCAAATGTTTCCCGTGCAAACAAATAAAACCGTTTTGGGCTGGCTCAAAACATCTCCATCGTGACATGTTCGGGTGCAGTGTTCAAGCTTGACCGGGCGCATCATTGGCGCCCGGCATTTAAACCGTTATCCGTCACCGGACATTCCTACCTTGAGCCCTCCGCAGAGCCGTTCTAGCGTGATTGCGTTTTGAAACCCGTGTCCGTCCGCAATTATTTACAGGCCCTGTACCTGCTGAAGCTGGTCCAAACCGGTTCTCACAGCGACGCGAGGAGGCGCACCCGGCTGGGAGTCGAGCGATGGGCCTCTGCGCCGGACCAAGTCTGCCCGCGTGCCTGGGACGAGTTATCACAGTTGTTACAAGAGGCCATCCAGCTACCGGTGATCAATCCGGCGCCCTCCGGTGAACTCTCGGGGTGGCTTTTGCGCCTGCACGAATTGCCCGAACCCGAGCGCTCGATCTTAACCCTTTTCTACGCGGCGCTCCTGCCTTTATCCACGCTGAGCAGCCTGTTCCAGCTCGACTTGCCGGACTTCGCCGGGCACGTGGCCCAGGGCCGGCGCGATTTGGGGTTTGATCCCGGCCCGTCCAACGGCCTGCCGGCCGGTGCCGCGCCCACTTGGCTGGACGCGCTTGACTGCCCATTTTACGATCCGGCGACCCTTAATGGGATGAGGGTCGATGGCCGGGATCAAAAACCGGGGTCGATCGCCCTTCTGGAACACCAACGGCGGTTTGACCAACTCATCGGCCGGGCGTTGAGGGAGCACCGGCCGGACCAAGTCTACCTGGCTTCACTCAGCAGCCTCGTGGAGTTGCGAGCCGGCGCTGCGCTCCGCGGCGAGGCCGCAGCGATCCCCCGTTCCAAGAACGCGCCCGCTGCTGCCTCCTCGAAGGCTCTGAACGGGGGTGGCGCGCCGGCTCAACGAGCCGAGGGTAAACGGCCCAAAGCCGCCCCGGCCGGAGTGGTCGAGGACGATCCGGCCGAGGATGAGCCGGAAGAAGAAAAGCCGCGCCACGCCCGCCTGCTCGCGATCCTCATCGCCATCGGGATCGGGATCGTCGGGACCATCGCCATCGGCTGGTTCATCATTTCCGAGCAGATGAATTCCTTTACCGGGTCGGAACGCGTTTCTGAGTTATTGGATTCGGCCAACGCCATGAACGGAGATGAGTTCGAACCGGTCAACGCTACCGCCAAGGATCTTGAAGACTACTTCTTTCTCAAACACGGGCTGGAGCACTACTCGGTTCCCAAAGAACTGGGAAATCTGAAGGCGATCGGTTGCCGCGTTGCCAAAGTGGACGGCGCGGACGTCGCCGAAATCATGGCGGTCGACGCGAAGGAAACGCTCTTGTTCCTTTTCCAGCCGGCACAACTCGGGGTTAAAATCAAACCCGGCCGCTGGGAGATCATCCAAGGCGAAGACTGGGTGGGCGGCCTGAACGGTGACAAGGAGATGTGCTGCATGGTCGCATTCCGCGGCACCCGTGATGACATGAAAGCATTTCTCCGCGCTGAAGCGAAATGATCGTTGCCTCGGGCGGCGGTCCCGCCAACGGCGAGCCGCCGGACGTTGCGGCGCCGCAACCGGGTTCGGCGGGCTCAGGCCGCTCTGCGCAAACCGGTTACGCTGTAAATCCGTCATTTTCTACACCGGCCCGCTTCCCTTTCGCGCTCAGGAGCTTTACAATAGGTCTATGGTCGAAGTGCTGGCCATCTTCGGCTTCTTGGGCTGGTTAGTCGCAGTTCTCTGTGACTGGCTGAGTGGCCTGCCGTTTTTTCCGGCGATCGCCCTGGGCGCCGTGGCAATCCCCCTGATTGCCTTGCACGAATACGCCGTCCTTGGACGAAGCTGGAAACTAGGAAGCTGGACTTGCCGGCCGTTTCCGATCCCGCCGGAGCGCTTTCACTGGATCATCCAGCGGCCGCGGCTGCGACGGGCGATTTACTGGCATGCCGCGGCGTTCGCGGCGAGTTGGTGGAACGTCGTCAGTCTGCCTGCCGAACTCAACGCCGACCCACCTTCCCTGCTGGGATGGGCCAACGCGTTGGCCGGAACTTACACCGGGGCGCGGCTGCTTGGTTTCCTGGTGCTGTTTGTGCGCGCAGCGCAGTGGTTTGATGCGATGAGCCCGAACGTGGTGGGTTTATTTCGCCGGACGATGTACCGTCTCTCTGATAATTACGAGTACCTCGGCGAACAACGCCGCCACCCGGAAAGAGAAGAGGTTTATTAGGAGCCTCTTCCTCCAACGCAATTGCCGCCTGCGGTTCCCTGGCTTGAGAAGGGGTGCTCGCGACTGGCCTGCCGGCGATATCGCTATTGCGTTCGACAAATCCGAAAATCGCGTTACTGTCGGACTCCACGCAGGAAGGGTGGCTGAGTGGTTGAAGGCACCTGACTCGAAATCAGGCGTACGGGCAACCGTACCGTGGGTTCAAATCCCACCCCTTCCGTGGCTGATTTTCAGGCACTTACAAATCTCGCCAGCCATGAGCGCAACCGCTACCTCTCGGCCCTTTGCCGAGCAGCATGCCCTGAACCGTCGGGTCTGGGAGGGGCTCGCGGGCGACCCGAAGTGGAATGACGTCCTCGAAAAGGTCGAGACCGATCGCGACGGCAACCTGATCATGAGTCCCCCGCCGAGAACCCGCCACCGCGTCCGTCAGCAGCGCATCAGCACGCTCCTGAACCGGCTTTTACCTGAGGGGGGCTCCTTTACCGAGGGGGCCGTCTCGACCCATCAAGGCACGAAGGTCGCCGATGTGGTCTGGTACCCCGGCGATCGGGCCGGGAAGATCGAGGACGACGACGTCGCCCTGCCAGACTTTCCGCCGGACCTTTGCGCCGGGGTGCAGTCGCCCAGAGATAAGGTGGCTGACTTCGAAAAGAAGGTGGTGGCCTACCTTGACGCCGATGTCCGGGAGGTCTGGCTCTGCGACCTTAAAGGTAAAATGAGCTTTTACAGTCCCCAAGGGCTGCTGGCGCGCTCCGCCCTCTGCCCCGGGTTCCCCGACGAGATCCCGGCAAAATCCCTCCGTTGACGCCCGCATGAGGGAGCGGCTGGTCCGGTACGAACACCTGACGCCCTTTGCCGGTTCGTCATGGTTCTTACGTCCGGCACCCGCATCCACGTCACCGCCCCCGGCCAACTCGGGCCCTGCGGCGACGAACGGATTCAGTTCACCGACGCCCGGGGCCGCTGATCCCACCGGAACGACTTTTAAGCCGTCTCAGAGCCGCCGGCCGCGCGGCCTACCGTGGACCGGTTTGCCCTCCGGGGCACGGTGGTTGCGTTCATGGGAGTGCTCCGGCGGAAGTGGGGTATTTTGCCCGTGGTGCTCGGGGCGGCGTCGGCAGGTCTCATTTTCAATGCCCTGCCGCATTGATTTCACACCCGGACTGGGGCAATGACCCGTGGGTGCGCCGTTCTCGCGCCGGCCCTCACGCCTTAGCCGGCCAGAGCGCGGCTGCCGGGCTGGAAACCGGCCGCGCCAAACCATCGCAAGAGCTAAAAGCTGAATTACCTTTATGACCATGAAAACCGTACTGCTGCTTTTCCTAAGCCTGGGTGGGCTCATCGGGACCCTGCTGGCCGGGTCCGCCGAAGAAACCAATGGAAAGCTGAAACTCGGCGATCCCATTCCTGCAGTGACCTCCACGGACCAGAATGGTAAGGCCATCAACCTCGCGGAAGCATGTAAAACCGGCTATGCCTTGGTGTATTTCTACCCAAAAGCGATGTCCCCCGGTTGTACGGCGCAGGCTTGCAGCCTGAGGGACGCGTATGCGGCTCTCCAGGAGAAAGGGGTAAAAGTCTTCGGCGTTAGCCTCGACCCGGTGGAGACCCAAAAAGAATTCGAGCAGAAGGAACACCTTCCCTTCGAGCTGTTGTCGGACACCGGCCGGCAGGTGACCTCGGCATTCGGCGTTCCGCTGATCAAAAACGCCTTTACCGCCCGCCAGGCCTACCTATTCAAAGAGGGAAAGTTAGTTTGGCTGGACACCAAGGCTTCCACCGACAAGCAGGCTCAGGATGTTTTGGCGGTGTTGGCGAGCCGCTGAGGGATCGTGGCGCACGGCTCCGACTGGACGAGGACGCGATTCGCATCACGCCCTGGAACTCCGGCTCGGCCTTGAACTGATGCGCCGGGGTGCGCTCGCAAAGAAGATGAGACCCTCCGTCACAAATCGTGAAACTTCGGCCGCACGACGCCTTTGTAAGGGACATATGATCACCGCCGCTTCCACCCCGAGCCTCCTCCCCGTGCTGCCCGAAGCCGCGGTGCCCATCCGCTCGCCTCGCACATCACTCATCCTGGCCGAACTGGCCCGCCAACGCCGCCTGGAACGCCGCCAACGCCGCGACAAGCGCCAGGCGCGCCGACGCGTCTGGGCTCGGTGGTCGGGTTGGCTGGCCGCTCTGGGCCACTGGCCCTTCGAGCCAATCGGCGCAGCCGCCGTACCCGGCTTAGTTTTCGTGGGGGCGATGCCGCTCGTCTTCGTCCTGCAACCGTAGGTGCGCCCAGCCGCCGGCGCGCACCAACCTCCGGTTACAGCAGTGAGGATACTTCAGAAATAACACCAAACTCACTCGAGATCCGGAACGGACCCCTTAGGCCGGACCGCTCGATGCCGGCTCCGCTTCGGCGGAAATCGGGGGCAGAGGTGGGGTTTTTTTAACGGCGGCAGCGGTCTTACCCCGTTGATCCTTGAGAAAACGCGCCTTCCGGCGCCGCCTATTTCTACGACCTTGATAATCTCCCATACGGTTGGTGATCTTCTAGCACTGAGCTTCCCGCCGGTATAGGGCGTTTTTCGAGCGCGATGAGAACCGCGGGCGCGCAATGAGCTTTTCTTTGCTTTGCCGTCATCCCGGACCGCCGGGTCATAGGACGTTTCCCGGGTTACCCGCGCGGGCAAGGTTGATGGACACCGGCTATTAGAAGTGACGGGACCGAAGTCAACCCGCTCACCCCGACTGGGAAAGCGGCTCACTTTCCCGCAGTGTCTTTGGGCGCTCGTTCTCTTGGCCGGCGGCAAGGCCGGCACGCCCGAAGCCTTCCCCCGGCGTCTGCAAGGGTACCGTCAGGCACAGGCTCTGGGTGGGCAGCACGTCGCGCCAACTCGTGATCAGTTGCCGGTAGGTTTGGCCGACCGGACGGATGTTCCGGTCAAGATCGAACAGCCCCACCGGGTTGACGTTGCCCCGGTCCTCGCGCAAAGCGCTGTCCCAGTCCACCTGGTCCGTAATCGAGTACCAGGTGAATCCGACGATGGGAACGCCGTCATTGCGCAGGCGCAGGACGTTGGCCCATTCTTTCCAGAGCCATTGGACGGCTTCGTCGCCCTGTGGCCCCTGGCTGATATTGGTCTCGGTGTGCATCACCGGCAACCGGTAGCGCTGATAGTACTGGCGGGTGATCTCGCAATAACCGAAAACCTCGCCGGATGGACGCGTACTGCCGTCGTGCGCCACGCGATGCTCGTTGGTCACGTAGTAATCGTTACCGAGGATGCAGTAGTGCCGGAGGTTACGCTTCAGGAAAAAATGGTACTCATCGCGCGTCATCCCGTTATCCATGAGGAACTCATACATCTCGCTGTCGATGCGCCGGCCATAGTTCAGATCGAGAGAAAGGAACCGTTTGGCGTTCAGGATTTCCGCCGGTTTGATGGCCTGCGGATTCTCGGCGTGGAAATATTCGCTCGACTCGCTCTGGATGAAAAGTGCATCCGGCCGCACTTTGAGGATGGCGTGCATCGCGAGCACATTGGCTTTGACGATGTGCTTCAGCGCGGTGACGAATGAACGATCGTCGGTCAACTGTTCGTTCCACCAGCCGTAACGGGCCGAAAAGAGCGCGCAGATATACATCTCGTTTACCGGCGTGTAGAGCTGCACCCACGGGAAGCGCCGGGCGAATGCGCCCGCATACTCAGCAAACAGGGCCGGGAAATCGTGGTTCTGGAAGTCACCGATCCAGTCCGGTACGCCGAAGTGGCAAAGGTCTACGATCGGCGTGATCCCGCACCGGTACAGTTCGGTGAACGTTTCATAGGCAAATGCCCAGTCGTAGAGGTCCGGCCCGAGGTGGGTGCGGTACAGCGGCGGACCATAGCGCAGGAAACGGATACCGAGCTGTCGCACGCATTCGAAGTCGTCGCGCCAGCATGCGTAATGGCCGCATTTCGCCATCTCGTCCACGCGGACCCGGCCATTCTGGATGGTCGGGTTGCTGTTCTCGACGCCGGTTGCAAACAGAAACGCTGGGGTCATGGCCTACGATTCCGCGTGATCATTTCAGTCCGGCGAGCTAACGTGTCCGAAGCCGCTCAAAACACGTTCCCCCTGCCATGGACGATATCGCACTGGGCCAAGACCTTTTCCGGTTTCTTCTCGAGAATACCCCAGACCAGATCTATTTCAAAGATACCGAAGGACGGTTCCTGTGCGTCAGCCGGGCGGTGGCGGACTTCATGGGCGCCCGGGACCCGGCGGATCTCATCGGTAAAAGCGACTTTGATTTCTGGTCGGAACAGACCGCCAGGTGCACCGCCGCCGATGAACGGCGCATCATGGAGACCGGGCAACCGCTCATCGGTAAAATCGAGCGACTCGTGCATCCGGACGGCCGGGTAACCTGGGATTACACCACCAAACTGCCGTTGAGGAATGCTCAGGGCGAAATTATCGGGATCGCCGGTATCAACAAGGATTTCACCGCCGTAAAAAGATTGCAGGACGCTCTGGAGGAGGAACGCAACCGGCTGCGGGTGTTGACGACCGAACTCGAAGCCAAGAACACGCAGCTTGAAGCCGATCTCCGCATGGCGCGCGAGGTGCAACTCGCCCTTCTGCCGCGTGAGTACCCTTCCCTCTGCGGGTACGGTGTCTCCGGGCATCCCCCGTTCAGTTTCGCCCACTATTATCGGCCCGCCGCGGCGGTGGGAGGCGATTTTTTCGATGTTTTTCCGCTTTCGCAGAACCGGGCCGGCGTTTTCATCTGTGATGTGATGGGACACGGTTTGCGGGCCGCGCTCATTACCGCCATCATCCGAACTTTACTTGAGGAATTGCGGCCCGTCATGCTCAATGCCGGCCGTTTCCTCAGCGCGCTGAACCTGCGCCTTCGCGCAATCCTTGAACGGGTCGAAGAGCCCTTTGTCGCGACGGCTTTCTACATGATCCTCGACGCGGCGAGCGAGGAGGTGCAGTTTGCCAACGCCGCTCACCCGGTTCCCGTGCAGCTCCACCGGTCTATGGGCCTGGCTGAACCGATCACCAAAGACAAGGTGAAAACCGGACCGGCCCTCGGTCTTTTCGATGACATCAACTACCCCGTCTTCACCTGCCCATTCGAGCAAAACCATTCGATCGTGCTTTTCACCGACGGGCTTTATGAGGTCGAGTCTCTGGATGGACAACAGTTCGGGCGCAACGCCCTGATCAGCAGCCTGCAACGATTTGCGACCCTTCCGGCGGAGCAGCTGTTCCCGGCCGTGGTAGATGAAGTCTGCCGGTTTTCCTCGAGGCAGGATTTTGAGGACGACGTTTGCATAGTCGTGGTGGAACGGGCCGGCAGCTGACAACCGGTGGTGCCGGCCCGGTTTGAGTCCGGTTCAACCGGCCCGACCCATCGGGCCGCGCTTCCCATCAAAAACCGGTCGAGCATCCGGTTGAACTCGAAAGGGTTATCCAGATTTGCCAGGTGGCCCGCCCGGGGAACGATTTGGTACTCGGCATGCGGAAGCTGATGCTGCAGGAGCCGCGCCTGACGCAAGATCAGCGGGCTGTCACTGGCGCCATTGATCAACAACGCGGGACCGGTGAACCCGTCCAGCCGGCACCCGCGAAACGCCAGGACGGACCGGTAAACCTTGATCATTTCCTCGCCGGGGACGCTGGCCAGCGCCCAACTGGCATACATTCTGCCTGCCAGGGTTTGGCTGACCCACCCTCCTTGACCGCTCAGGCGGTTAATCCAATAATTCAACGCACAAAAATTTCCGGCACCCAAGGTTCGGATCGCGGAGGGTGTCACGACACCGACGACGGCATTCAAAAGCATTTCGATGGTCCCCGCAAAGGTGGAGAAGGCCGTGTCGCACAAGACCAAGCACCGGACCCGCTGCGGGTACAACTCCGCGAAGGTTTGTGCGATCATCCCGCCCAGGGAGAGCCCGCATAATGTCACCTGCCCCAATCGCAACGCGTCCAGCAGAGCCCGCAAGTCGCGGGCGAAAAGCGACGTGGTGTAGGCAACCTCCGAACTTGGACCGGTCCGCCCATGACCACGCAAGTCATAGCTGACGCAGAAATTTGTCGCGCCAAAGTAATCGAGCTGCGGACGCCACAGGAAAGAGTTCAGCAGGGCGCCATGGATGAAAATGATCGGGTCGCCCGAACCAGCCACTTGCACGAAGGTTCGCACCCCATTGGCCCGAATGTACCGCGTCTCGATCATTCCCTCCGCTAGAATGCCATGAAGGCCACCGCCGAAAAATGCCGCGAATGGCAGAAGCGGAAGAGTTCCACGAATACCACAAGCCAAAAAACTGCCACAAATAAAGTGGCCGGTGCCGAGCGGAGTTCCGGGTTCGGTCACACGGCGGCCGCGGCGTGACCAAAAAGCCCTTGCGGACTGGCAGCAGGCAAGACTAGCGTAACGCGCGGTGCCTTTTCCCCTTCATCCAGGCCATCAGAATGAACGCTCCCGGTACGGCAAAAGGGTGACGCGCCGCATCAGCCCGCTCCTCAATAACCAGAGTGGAAACAGTTCATGTCTAAAACCGTCGTTGCGTTCGCCCCGGGACGTGTTGAGTTGCTGGGTAACCATACCGACTACAATGAAGGGTTGGTTTTGGCAGCGGCCATTGATCTGGGCGTCACCGCTCGGGCCGAACGGCTTGAGGCGGACGTTCTGGAAGTGAGTTCAGAAACCAACGGACGCCGAGCTCAGGCGTCCCTCGACCAGCGCGCACCATTTACGGGCGACTCCGCCTGGGCTAATTATCCCCTCGGCGTGATCAGGACCTTACGCGATGCCGGGCTGGAGGTCGGCGGGCTGCGCCTCCAGGTAAGCAGTAACCTGCCACTCGGGTGGGGTTTATCGAGTTCAGCGGCTTTCGAAGTGTCGACCGCACTGGCTGCCTTAAGCCTTTATGACCTTAGCGTTGAGCCTATGACCTTGGCAAAGCTGTGCCAAAAGGCCGAAAACGAGTTCGTGGGCGTTCAATGCGGCTTATTGGACCAGGCATCCTCGGTTTTCGGGCGGGAGGGCGAAGTGATCCGCTTGGATTTTCGTGAGGTCAGCGCCAGCACGGTGCCGATGCCGGCGCATGCGGCGCTGCTGCTGGTCGATTCGGGGGTGCCTCACGAGTTAAGCGGTGGTGAGTACAACGAGCGCCGTGCCCAATGCAGGGCTGCAGCGGCAGCGCTCGGGGTTCGAGCGTTGCGCGACGTCACTTCCAAAGCGGTGGCCGCGGCGACGTCCCTTGACCCGGTGACACGGGCGCGTGCCTTGCACATTACCGGTGAAAACGAGCGCGTGCAGGCCGGGGTGGCAGCCCTGGAGGCAAACCGGCTCGATGATTTTGGCCGGCTGATGTTTGAATCGCACGAAAGCTCGAAGCGGAACTTTGGTAATAGCACCTCGTTTCTGGACAGCCTCGTTGAGATCGCCGCAGCCACTCCGGGCGTGCTGGGAGCGCGCCTGACCGGGGGCGGTTTCGGGGGTGCAACCATCTGGCTGGTGGAAAAGGCCCAGGCGCCCGCAATCCTTCAGACCGTGCCTGAAGCTTACCACCGGAAAACCGGGGCTACCTGCAAAGTCCTTCTGACCAAACCTTCGCAAGGGGCCCGGTTGCTTCACGGCTGATCACGGCTGAAGGACCTGGGATAATAAATAGAAAAGATGAATCCGACGCTTCTCGAGCATCCTCATCGCCGCTTCAACGCCCTCACGGGCGAGTGGATCCTGGTTTCGCCTCACCGCACCAAACGGCCCTGGCAGGGCCGCCAGGAAGGCGCGTCGGCCGCCCAACGCCCGGCATACGATCCGAAGTGTTACCTCTGTCCGGGTAACGAGCGTGCCGGCGGGGCAAGAAATCCGCCTTACACCAGTACTTACGTCTTCACGAACGATTTTGCGGCCATGCTCCCGCGGCCCGAAGGTGTAAGCGCACCGGGCGAAGTAAACGAAGCCGGCGGCTTGTTGCACGGCCAACCGGTCTCGGGTACGTGCCGGGTGATTTGCTTTTCACCGCGACACGATTGGACTTTGCCGGAAATGCCCGAAGCAGCCATTCGGGGGGTGGTGGAGGTGTGGGCTGAACAATCAACCGAACTCGGGCGCCAGTACCGTTGGGTGCAGGTTTTCGAGAACAAAGGCGACATCATGGGGTGCTCCAATCCCCATCCCCACGGCCAGATCTGGGCCGGCGATTTCATGCCGAATGAACCGGCCAAAGAAGATCGCCAGCAGCGGGCGTACATCGAGGCGCACGGTTCACCATTGCTCCTGGACTACCTTAAAGTGGAGGAAGACCGTCTCGACGAACGGATCGTCGTCCGCAACGAGAATTGGGTCGCCCTGGTCCCCTACTGGGCCACCTGGCCTTTTGAGGTGCTGCTGATGCCGCGACGGCCGGTGTTGCGTTTTCCCGATTTGACGGACCCCGAAAGGACAAGCCTGGCCCAAATCCTGAAACGTTTGCTCACCCGCTACGATAATCTTTTTGAAGTTTCATTTCCCTACTCGATGGGTTGGCACGGCGCTCCATACGGCCTGGAAGCAGCCGAAGTGACCGGTTGGCAGTTGCACGCGCACTTTTACCCACCATTGTTGCGTTCGGCGACGGTCAAAAAGTTTATGGTCGGCTACGAAATGCTGGCCGAGGCTCAGCGTGACATTACGGCCGAGCAGGCCGCCGCAAAACTTCGCGAACAGTCCGAGACCCATTTCAAAGAACGAAACGCATGAAAATTTTGGTCACCGGCGGGGCCGGGTACATTGGCAGCGTGGCCGTCGAGCAACTGATTGCGGCGGGCGAATCGGTCGTGGTGTTCGACAATCTGTCCCAGGGACATCGCGCGGCGGTGCACCCGGAGGCGGTTTTCGTTGAGGGCGACCTGGCCGGCCGGAAGGCCATCGATTCAGTGATGAGCGAGCATCGACCGGATGCGGTGATGCATTTTGCTTCCAAAACCCTCGTGGGCGAGTCAATGCAAAAGCCTTTTCTATACCTGGGCGACAATATCACCTCCGGCTTGAACCTGCTCCAGAGCGTGGTCGAACACGGCGTAAAACGTTTCATCCTGTCGTCGACGGCAAATCTCTTTGACCGGCCCGAGCGTATGCCGATCGACGAATCGGAGCGGATCGTACCAGGCAGCCCCTACGGCGAATCGAAGTTCATCCTGGAACGAATGCTCCACTGGCTCGACCGCATTTACGGGGTGCACTATGCCTGCCTGCGTTACTTCAACGCCGCCGGCGCCACGGAAACTCATGGCGAAGATCATGACCCGGAGCTTCACCTCATCCCGCTGGTGCTCCAGGTGGCGATGGGCAAACGAGAAAAGGTCTTTATCTTTGGCGGGGATTACCCGACGCGCGACGGCACCTGCGTGCGCGATTACATCCACGTGATTGACCTGGCTCAGGCCCACATCCTGGCGCTGCGCGCGCTGGATCAGGGCAGCCGCGTTTACAACCTCGGCAACAGCGAAGGGTTTACCGTCAAGGAGGTCATCGATGCCGCCCGCGCCATCACCGGCCATCCGATCCCGGCCGAGGTGGGGCCGCGCCGCCCGGGTGATCCGGCGGTATTGGTCGCGGCCAGCGCCAAAATCCGCCAGGAACTGGGCTGGACACCGCGCTTTCCGCAGGTTCGCGATATCATCGAAAGCGCCTGGCGCTGGCACCAAGCCCACCCCAAAGGGTATGGGGATTAGGGTGACGGGTAACGGGTAACGAGTAACGGATGTCGGGTGGCGTTCAGCGTTCGGCGTTCAGCGTTCGGAGCGGCCGCCTGAACGTTGAATGTCGCTGTCAAGCTCTTCGGACTTGCTCTTCCCGCTGTGGTCGCCGTGGCCCGCCGTGTTCGCCCTGCGAACTCCGTCGCGGTGCCCGCCAGGCGCTCATGTGGTTTCAGTATTGACCCGGTTTTCCGCGGATGGCCAGAACGGTTTCTCTTCAACCCCTTCGCGTCGTTTTCGTCCGCCTTCGCAATGCCCTGCCGGCAGAACTGCGAGCCTACCTTCTACCCGTAATCTACGGGCTTGGAGGCGGACTTGCCGCGGTGGCCTTTCAGCGAGGCATGCAACTTCTTTACCGCGTGTTGTGGGTGCCGGCTTTCCAGTTACCGAAGCCGCTGTTTGCGCTGGCCAGCTTCGTCACGCTTACCCTGAGCACGCTGCTGGTGGGCTTGCTCCTGACCCGGGTCAGCCGGGATGCGGCGGGCAGCGGCATTCCGCAGGTAAAAGCCGCCTTCTGGCGCGATTTCGGGTACATGCGCGCACGGGTGATTTTCGCCAAGTTTTTCGGAGGCATCGCTGCAATCGGCGGCGGCTCGAGCCTGGGTCGGGAAGGCCCGAGCGTGCACATCGCGGGCGCGGTTGCCTCGAACCTGGCAGGTGTGTTCGGGGTAGCCAAGCAAGCCCGGCGCCCCGCCCTGATCAGCGGTGCGGCCGCGGGGCTGGCGGCCGCCTTCAATACCCCTTTGTCGGCGATCACCTTTGTCCTTGAGGAAATCGTCGAGGACCTGAACAGCAGAGGCTACTTCGCCCAGGTGCTTGTCGCAGCCGTAATCGCGACGTTCCTAACCCATTTACTGCTGGGTAATGTCCCCGCGTTCGATATTCCCAACATCCGGCGGCTTTCGTGGCCGACGTTTTTGCTGGTCGTACCGGCGACGGCGCTCGCGGCGTTAGCCGGGTGCATTTTTCAGAAGAGCACCCTGATCTGGCGTTCGCAGATCAAGCGGCTTCACCATTTCCCGGAGCTCGTTCGTCCGAGCGTGGGGGGCCTGATCAATTGGGGCCTCGGGCTGGCGGCCTTTTTGGTCGTGGGCCGCACGGGCGTGTTCGGACTCGGCTATGACGACCTGGAGGCGATGTTAAGAGGTCAGGTCGGTTTCGGTGCGAACCTGGTCCTGCTCGTCGCCAAGCTGGCCGCCACGATCGCGGCTTACGCCTGGGGAGGCGCCGGCGGCATCTTTTCGCCGACGCTGTTTTTCGGCGCCGCGGCCGGCCTGACGGTCGCGCAGGTCGCCAGCGGCGTCGTGCACTTGGACGCCTCTGACCGGATCGCGCTGACGGTGGCCGGCATGAGTGCCTGCCTGGGTGCCGTCGTTCGGGCACCGCTGACGTCGATCGTCATCGTTTTCGAAATGACTCATCAGTTCACCTTTGTGCCGATCCTGATGATCGGCACCCTGGTGAGCCAGACGGTGAGCCGGGTCTTGTGCCACACCAACTTCTACTCGGAAGTCCTGGAACGCGACGGCGTCGACCTGGAAAGGTATATCCCTCCGCGGTCTTTGGCCGAACTCCAGAAACGGCCGGTGGCAAGCATCGCCAACTTTTCGCCGATTTACGCCGTCAGGCTTGACCGGCCGGCAGTTGCCAAGCTGTTTGCCGCCGTGCCTTACCGTCACATTCCCCTGGTGCTTGACGGCAAAGTCGCCGGGGTGATCAGCCGCAGCGAGGCCCTTAACAGCGAGCATGCCGAACTACGTTTCGAACCGGCCGTCTGCGTGCCTCCGTCGATCACGATCGGCGGAGCGGTACAACGGATGGTTAACGAATCGCAGGAACTCGTCTTACTCACCAGCGAGGCGGACGGGAAGTTATTGGGCCTGGTGACCCTGCATGACGTACTGCGTTTTCAGAACCAGTTTACGGAGATGTTATGAGAAGGTGTGTGGGACGGGGATACGACAACGTGACACGATGCAATCCCCACACACCTTCTGGTACGGATTGCGGATCAAATGGATAGCTTACAACCCGGTAGAAGGCCTACCTTTCTGATCCGCAATCCGGGCTGAAATCAAACAAGTTAAGCTGCGGTTTCGGCTCTTCACGCCGGCGCGGGCGCGTTTTGAAAACCTTGGCTTCGGCCAGACGCGGCCGGCCCTGGGCGTTGAGCTCCGAAGCCTCCAGGTTGGCCAGGATCTCTTTGGCTCGCGCCAACACCGCCTGCGGCAAGCCTGCGAGGCGAGCCACCTGGATGCCGTAGCTCTTGTCGGCCGGACCACGCTGAATCTTGCGAAGGAAAATGATCTGGTCGTTCCACTCGCGTACGGCCACGTTATAGTTTTTGACCCCCGGACAGATCGCTTCCAACTCCGTCATCTCATGGTAGTGGGTGGCAAACAAGGTCCGGACCTGGAGCACGTCGTGCAGGTATTCAGCCACGCTCCAGGCAATCGACAATCCATCGAAGGTGCTGGTGCCGCGCCCGATCTCATCGAGTACGACCAGGCTGTGCGAGGTCGCGTTATGAATGATGTTGGCCGTCTCGTTCATTTCGACCATGAACGTCGACAACCCCCGCCCAAGGTCGTCCGAAGCGCCGACCCGGGTGAAAATCCGATCCACCAAACCGATCTCGGCCGATCGAGCCGGCACAAAACTGCCGATCTGAGCCATCAGGACCAACAGGGCTACCTGGCGGATAAAAGTGCTCTTGCCGGCCATGTTCGGTCCAGTGATCAATAAGAGCCGGTTTTCCTGGAGATCGAGCAGGCAATCGTTCGGGACGAATTTTTCCTCGGCAAGGTTCTGATCGAGCACCGGGTGACGTCCCTCTTCGATGAGGATCCGGTCGCCGTCGGTCACGACCGGCCGGCAATAGCCATACAAGCGTGCCGTTTCCGCGAGCGAACAAAGTGCGTCCAACCGGGCCAAGGCAGCAGCCGTGGCCTGGATCTCGGCCACGTGTTCGAGCACCCGCCCGCGCAGTTCGACGAAGAGTTCGTACTCAAGCGCCTGCGAACGTTCTTCGGCGCCGAGAATCTTGCCTTCGACTTCTTTGAGTTCCGGCGTGATAAACCGTTCACCATTGACGGTGGTCTGCTTGCGAACGTAATCGGACGGGATCGCGTCCAAATTGGCCCTGGTGACCTCAATAAAGTATCCGAAAACCGAGGTGTACCGGATTTTAAGCGACTTGATGCCGGTCCGGTCGATTTCACGCTGTTGGAGCGATGCGATCCAGGCTTTCCCGTGGGCTGCCGCCTCGCGCAGTTCGTCCAGGCCGGGGTGGTAACCCGGCCGGAACAAACCGCCCTCCTTGACAGTTGCCGGCGGTTCATCCACCAGGGCGGCACGCAAGAGTTCCTGCAACTCGGGCAGCGGCGCGATTTGCTGCTGCAAGAGCCCGACGATGGCATCGGGATCTTCGACCACCGCCGCGTGACGTAGCGCTTCCAAGTGGGCAAGCACGTCGGGCAGTCCTTCCAGCGACGCGCGGACCAGGTTCAGGTCTCGCGCGTTGCCCGTGCCTTGGCTCAAGCGTCCCAACGTGCGCTCGATGTCCCGGATGCCTCGCAACGATTCGCGGCAGGCGTCCAGCAGAAAGGGTTGTTCCAGCAACCGCTCGATGAAGTCCTGGCGCCGGCGGATCACCTTCTGGTCCCGCAACGGCTTCAGAATCCACAGCCGCAAAAGCCGGGCACCCATTGGCGTGACCGTCCGGTTGAGGGCTTTCAAAAGGCTGGTGTCATCGCCCGCTCCGCGCGGTTGAACCAGCTCGAGGTGCTGCTGCGTTGCCCGGTCGATGGCGACGTGCTGGTCGGAGAGAAACACGCCCATGGTGCGGACGTGGTCCAGCGAGCGTCGCAGCTGGTTTTTGAGGTAATGCAGGGCAGCGCCC
>JAFAUY010000048.1 GCA_019243005.1 Verrucomicrobiota bacterium
CGGAGCCGCCCACCAGCCTTGGCCCGTCCACCCGAAACGGCTTCGACGTTGAAGGCGGTTGGACCTTCATGACGCCGCAGGGCCGGAAAGCCTTCACGCTCTTCGCCAACTTCAGCGCGGTCAGTACCGACCTTCTGGGACGTAAAGGCGGCAACGAGGTGCCCAATGTTCCGGACTACCTCCTTACCTACGGCGTGGACGCCGTGTTGCCCTTATTTTCCGGGGATTCGCCGCACGTCTTAGGCTTGACGGTTTACCACCAATGGATTGGACCGAAGCCGATCGTACCTGACCGCAGCGAATCGACCAGGACCTACACGCGCTTAACCATCGACCTTAACTACACGAACAAGCGGTGGAAAGGGGCGAGCGCCTTTTGTGGCTTGGTGGTCTATCCGGATCGCCGCTACGAAGAGTCGGATTTCGATTTCGGGTCGGGTAAAGTGGGGGTCGATCCGAAAGCCCCCGTGACGGTTCGCGGGGGGATTTATGTCCCGCTTTGAAATCTGGGGATACTCGTGAAACGTCTTGCTCTATTATTAGGCCTCGCAGTTTTCGCAGGTTGGGCCGCAAACGCGGCTCGTGCGCACGATTTGGTGCTCCTGCCGCAGGGCGACGGGGCGGTGGTGATCCGATTCGGCCACCCCGGGGAGTATGAACCGGCCGACCTGCCGCGCCTCGTCAGGCTGGACGCTTACCCCGAGGGGCAAGCCAGGGCCGTTTCTCTGCTTGAAGCAAAACCCATGCGGACGGGGGTGGATTGGCTGGAAGAAAACCTTTCGCAATGCACCGGCGGCCATGCGGTCGGGATGGTCACGGGAGAGTACGACAACGGTTACTGGATCTCGGTCGCGCCGGGAAAGTATTTCAACACCAGCCGGGTGGTTTTGCCGGCCGGCAAAGATGCCGGCCACTATTTGAAATTCGGCAAAGGGCTTTTTCCCGCCGTTGGAGAGGACTTCAACCGCGTGGTGGGCCAGCAACTGGAAATCATCCCGCAAAGGGATCCGTTCAAGGTCAAGCCCGGCGAAAAACTTCCCGTGAAGGTGATTTTCGAAGGCAAGCCGCTTGCCGGCGCGGGTGTGGAAATCGGCGATGGCAAGACCAGGATGAAAGAAGAGGACATCCCGCGCTATCAGACCGATCGCGACGGCGTCGTAGAACTTCCCATCAGCCATGGGGGCTTGCAACTGATCGCGATTGACCATCAAACCGCACCGCTCCATCCCGATCTTTGCAACCACGATGACTATGGCGCTTCGCTAGCCTTCCTGATCTCGGAATGAGGGATGATCACGGATATTGAGGAAGTGTTAGATGGTTTTTAGCAAGGGTTAAGAGAGTGTTAGGTACATTTTACTATACTGCTCCCTAAGATTTGGCCCTCACTTTGCGTGTTTAATGGCGCGGTTCTCAAATGGATGGGTAACAGGGGGAGGCGCGCTCGATCCTGGCGGGGCTGGAGCAAACGCTGGTCCAGGGGCAAGCGGCCGGCGGTGAGCCGGCCGCTTCAGCCGTTGGTAGTTCCAGAAGCTTGACGCGCCGTGAAATCGCCCCTATAAGGGTAGCCACGTTCTTTCTTAGAGCCATCACGTCTGCAAGTGGTGGAAAACCTGAAGAGTGCCCCTTGCCACGGCTTGGGGAGAATAGGGAACCGGGTGAAAATCCCGGGCGGTTGCGCCGCTGTAACGAGTGACGAACGCTCCATTTGTGCCACTGTCCGATCCGTTCGGATGGTAAGGCGGAGTCAGTAGACTGACCTCGAAGCCAGAAGACCTGCTCTATCAGAGCTCATCGGGTCCGGCCTTGTCCGGATGACTGTCGCGCCAACGACAGGATGGGAACCGTCGCAATTCGGCGTCAAGCCAACGCATGATGCCCGCTTCGCATCGCGGTTTCCTTAAACCAGCGGTGACGGGTGCGGCCATCGCGCCTGGCTCCGTGTTCGCGTGCGCCTTGGCGGGTCACGCGCCTGGAACCAATGCTGCCAAAATTGCGAATTGCCTCTGAACCAAAGAACTTTCGACCCGCTTCCTCAACCGCTCCTGCCCGGAGTCCGCACGGGTCTCGCCCGATTGAATGGATAAACGAGGTCGCTGCCACGTTCGTGGCGCGTGCGGCCCTTCGCATCGCTTTGTTCATCATGATGCTGGCAAGCTTGGAGGTAGGGAGCGCGGAGGATAACGACGCCCAAACCAGTCTTGCGTTGGACCGCATCATTGTCACGGCGACTCGAACGGCCGAAGAGGAATCCCGGATCGGCAGCGCCTTTAGCCAATTGACCGGGCAAGAACTGGCCACCGAACAGATCATCGACCTGAAAAACGCGCTTAATACGACGCCCGGCGTGTTCGCGCTGCAGACCGGAGCGAGGGGCGGCTTCACCACCGTGAGCATCCGAGGTAACTCGCCCGATTATACTTTGATCCTGGTGGACGGGATCCAGGTGAACACGGGCATCTTCGACAATGCCGCGCCGTTTCTTGCCTATGCGCAGATGTTTAACCTGGACACCGTCGACATCGTGCGTGGCCCGTACAGTCCCCTTTATGGGTCCGATGCGATCGGCGGGGCGGTTTCCTTAGCCACCCACGAGGGGTCCGGTGCTCCCAAGGTGACGCTGTTCGGCGAAGGCGGAACCTATGAGTCCCTGCGTGCAGGGGTTTTCAGCGACGGTCGACTCGGCAACCTCGCCTACTCCTTTCACTACGCTCACGATGAAACGGCCAACGCGCGGCCCAATAATTACTTGCGTGAGGACGGGTACTCCTTGCGGCTCGATGCCTCCCTTAGCCCCAGCCTGACGGTCGGGCTGACCGCACGAGGCCAGTTCGGCCGCTATGGGGAACCCAGCAGCGATCGGCCCGTGGATCTCCCCTTTGATGACCCGCACGCCAAAGCCACCGTAAGCGCGAGTGTTTTCCGCAACGACATCCGCGACGTCATCGCCTTTGTGCCCACCGGGCCATTTACGGGGAGTTTTGCCAATCAGAATACGGGTGAAACT
>JAFAUY010000084.1 GCA_019243005.1 Verrucomicrobiota bacterium
CGCGTGCCGAGCGTCGGCTAGTAGAGACGCTGTGCCCTTAATCTGTGTAATCTGCGTAATCTGTGGATCCGCCGCTCCCGTGGGTGTTTGGTGGTGGCAGCACGTAAGGGTGTGCGGCGGATGATCGTCCTTTTCTGCGTTGTCTGCGTGATCTGCGGATGCTCGCTCGTAATGTGTGGCATTGGTGGCATTTTTCGGCTTGCGGCATTAATATTTTAAGATCCGGGACAGGAATTGGCGCGCCGCGTCCGACTGCGGGTGCTCCAGGACGGCCGCGGGCGGGCCGCACTCGACGATGCGCCCGCCGCTCAACAGGGCAACCTTATCAGCCACCTTCCGGGCAAAACCCATCTGGTGCGTCACCAGGATAAAATCGCGGCCTTCGTGGCGCAGTTCCTCGATTACTTCCAGGACCTCCGCCGTCATTTCGGGGTCGAGGGCCGAGGTCGGTTCATCGAACAACAGGAGCCTGGGCCGAATCGCAATGGCGCGGGCGATGGCCACCCGCTGACGCTGCCCGCCGGACAGTTCGGCGGGCATTTTAAGGCGATGCTCCCACAACTGAAGCCGCTCCAGGATCTGCTCGGCGGTCGCGCGTGCGCGGGTGACTTCCAGTCCGTGCACCTTTTCTAGGGGCAGCGTGATGTTCCGCAGCGCATTAAGGTGAGGGAAAAGGTTGTAGGCCTGGAACACCGTCCCAATCGACATGCGGTGGCGCCGCAACTCGCTTTCGATACGAGGCAAAACCTGACCGTCCAGCACGATCCGGCCGGCGTCGGCACGGTCGAGGCCGGCCAGCAATCGAAGCAGCGTCGACTTGCCGCCGCCGGATGGGCCGATCAAAGCCAGCGTTCGCGTCTGGTCCACCTCGAGGTTGATACCGCGCAGGATGGGTTGGGATCCAAACGACTTCCAAACGCCGGAAAGCTCAAGTTTCATACTTCGTGCGGCGTTCAAGGTACTGGGCTCCCAGGGTAATGGGCAGCGTGAGCACGAGATAGCCGCCGGCGAGCACGAGGTAACACTCAAAATGATTGAAGGTCAGCGCGGCGACCTGCTGGGCATTCCAGGTAAAATCCTCGATTGAGATGATGGAGAGCAGGGATGAATCCTTGATCAGGTTTGCAAAGATGCCCGCCAGCGAGGGTAAAATCACCCGGATGGCCTGCGGGAAGATGACGTACAGGTAAGTCTGGCGCCGGGTTAACCCGATCGCTTTGGCCGAGTCCAGCTGGGAAGCGCCGATGCTCTCGATGCCGCCTCGAATCGTTTCGCCAACGAACGCACCGGTAAATACCGAAAGGGTTACCACGCCGGCCACGAAACGGTTCTCGATCCGAAAGGCATCCGCCACGACATAGAATGCAAACGAGATCTGAACCAGCAGCGGCGTTCCCCGGATGACTTCAACGTACAA
This sequence comes from Verrucomicrobiota bacterium, assembly GCA_019243005.1. Lineage (GTDB taxonomy): Bacteria > Verrucomicrobiota > Verrucomicrobiia > Chthoniobacterales > JAFAMB01 > JAFBAP01. Next base: position 1,418 of record JAFAUY010000084.1, read on the forward strand.
CCGGCTAAGCGCCCTGAGGACCAGCCAGCCGGATCTTCGCGCCAGGGCGGTCAGCAAGCCGATCAGCAGGCTGAACACGAGGGAAACCAGGGAAATGCCCACCGTATGCCACCAACCGCGCCAGAAAAATCCCTGGTAGCTGCCGATCGTCTGCCAATCCCAACGGTAGCGAAGTTGGCTGAAGGAGAACGCGCAGACGGCACCAAGCAGGAGGAACGCCAGCGCCCAATTCAACAGCGCCACCGGCCAGCTCACCCGTCGCTCAGCCTGGGCCGGGTGCGGCTCGAGCCAGAACCAATGCAGGATCTTTTGCGGGGTCACGCTTTCGAACGGGCCGCTTCCGCCTTGTGCAGGCAGTCCAGGAGAAAAGGCAGGAGCTGCTTCTTGCGCGAAACCACCCCGTTCAGCTCAAACAGGTTCGGTTCGAGCGCGGGATACGTGATCGTATTGAGGAATTCCGGCGGCGCTGCCAGCAACAGCAAGGAGTTTTGCGTGTTCACATCGGTGACGAGCAGCGCCGCGAAGTACGCGCCTTGGGCGGCCCGGTACGCCTCCAATGCGTCGTACAACTCCGTCTTTTTTTCCCAGAAAGCGTTAAAGTTGAGCTCCTCGATCTGGGAGACGCTGAAGCGAGTGCCGCCTTCATCGTAGTCCTTGCAATCGGCAGTAACGACGTCTTTGGGGGCAAGTGAGCGCAGCGGCGAACCGACTGAGAAAATCTCCTCGGCCAGCCGGGCGGCGGTCACGCCGGCTGACCGGCTGAGTTCGTCCGCGACCTGCCGGTCGATTTCCGTTGTGGTCGGCGAGGTTAGGTTGAGGGTATCGGAGATCAGGCCGGCCAGGAGCAGGCCGGCCGTGGAGCCGTCGACCGGCACCCCGTGCTGCCGGTAAGCCAACGCCACGAGCGTGCTGGTTGAACCGACCGGATTGTTCCAGAAGAGGATCGGCAGGTCCGTGCTCAACCCGCCGATGCGATGGTGGTCAAGCACCTCGATGATCGGTAACTCCGAAGCTCCCGGCACCGCCTGGGAAAGTTCGTTGTGATCGACCAGGATGAGCTGACGTGGTACGGGCTTCAAAAAGTCGCTTTTGGAAAGGAGACCGACGAGCTGTTTGTCGCCCTCGATCACCGGAAACAGCAGGTCGGCGGAGTTAGCCACCACCTGGCGGACCGAACGCAACGACGCGTCCGGGTGGAAACTGCTGAAGTTGGTGTCGACCATGCGCCCGACCCGCACCGCGCCCCGAGACAGCAGGGCGGAGGTGGCGGTATCGAACTGGCTGGAGATCAGCAGGACGTTTTTCTGCCTGGCTTTGGCACAGACGGCCGCCGAAACGCCGAGCCCCCCGGTGATGACGATGGCAAGGACGCCCGCATCGATGGCGGCGCCCTGAACGTCTTCCCGATCCCCGACAAACAGCACCACCTGGCGTGCGTCGTACCCTTCCAGCCGGGCGGCAAACGACTCGAGGCGCATCGCCGCCACCATGATAACCAGCGGCCGGACTTCGGATTGCGCCTCACCGGCCAGCAAGTGGCCATCGAGCGCGTGGACGATGTCGGCGATGGCGCCTTCAAACCGGCGCGCGTTCATCGTTTCCTCGCGCGGCGGAAACAAGTAGTGGCTCATCTTCCAACCGGACAACAGGCCAAGGCAGCGGTTTTCCTCGTCGACCACCGGCAGCGCACGAAATCGCTTCAATTCCATCGAGGTCATCGTCTGGTAGATGGAGGCGTGTTGAGGAACCGATACCACCTTGGTGTCCATGATGTCCGCAACCCGCGGGGCCACGTCACTCACAAACTGGGGCGCGGCCACTCCGAACCGCTGAAGAACGTAGTCAATGCGCTCGTTGGTGTTGCCGGCCCGGCCGGCAATGACGTCGGGCATCCCCAGCCGCCGTTTCAGCTCGGCGTAAGCGATGGCTGAACAGATGGAATCCATGTCGGGGTTACGGTGGCCAATCACGATCGTCTGCATGGGGGCATCCTCCGCAAAAGTTTCCTGGCGCATATGGATGGCTGAATTCCGGGGAGGTTGCAACCTTAACCCCGGGGCTGAGGCGCTGTCCGAAGCCCGCCGGCGCAGCGAAAGCGCGGCAGATCAGAATAACGCTTCACAATTTTTGTAGAATGTAAATCTGTTTATGTTATTATACGCGTATATGTGGTCGAGGCGGGAGTGAGCACCGTGAGCGGTTAACCTGCGCGGCGAGCTGTACCTTGCATCTTGACCG
>JAFAUY010000307.1 GCA_019243005.1 Verrucomicrobiota bacterium
ATCATGCGGTCGCCGTGAGGAAAGCGTTCGATGCTTTGGCCCAGGTATTCGTAGGCGTCCGCCACACCCGTCAGCCAGCCGGCGCAACGAGGCAGCACGTGGTGGAGGTAGATCCGGTAGAATGGGAGCCAGGGACCGGTCGGAAGGGAAAAATCCAGGATGACCAGATGGCCGCCGGGGACGAGCACACGACGCATTTCGGACAACGCCCGGTGGTACGAGGCCATGTTGCGCAGGCCGAACGCGACCGTAACGACGTCGAAGACGGTATCGGCGAAGGGTAAGGCCAGCGCATCGGCGACGACGAGGCGGGACAGGCCGCGACGGCGCGAACGGAGCAGCAGCGGCGCGCAAAAATCGGCTCCGATCACCTCCGCGGCGGGGGCCGCGCGCTGAATGGCGGACGCCAGGGCGCCGCTTCCCGAAGCCAGGTCCAATACCCGGCGGGGCCGGCGGGCGGCGACCTGGCGGGCGACATGCTGTCGCCAGAAATGATCCATTCCGCCGCTCAGCAGGGTGTTGGCCAGATCGTACCTCGCCGCGATCCGGGAGAACATGCGCTGGATGGAGCGTGCGTCCTGGGCCGTGTACGCGCTCGTCATGAAGGGAAAATGCTCACGAGAGGACTCGAACCTCCACGGGTTGCCCCATACGGTCCTGAGCCGTACGCGTCTGCCAATTCCGCCACGTGAGCGAGGTGGACGGGTATATATAGGCGCCGTGCGGCGAAGTCAACTGCTCAACTCAACTCAGCCGCATCGGCATGAGCACGTATAGGAACGGACCCTGAACCTTGACGACTCCCGGGCTCATCTCATCGATGAGATCGAGAAAAACCTCGTCGTTACTGAGGTTCCGCAAGGGAGCCATGAGGAACTCAGGATTGAACGCGATGGAAAAATCACGTCCTTTATACATGACCGGCAGCGATTCCTTCGCCTCCCCGACGTCCGGGGTGGTCGCCACGATGTCGATGTTGCCTTTGCTGAAGATCAGCTTCACCGAATTGGATTTCTCGCTCGCCAGGAGCGAAACGCGGCGCACGGCGTTCAGGAACGTCTCCCTTTCGAGGGTGACCCGTTCTTTCGCCTCCGCCGGGATGACCTGACGGTAGTTCGGGTAATTACCCTCAATGAGCTTAGAGACCAGCAACGTCCGGTTAAGCTCGAAAGCGATCTGGTTTTCTCCCACGCTGACCTTGACCTCGCCTTCGTCATGCACCAGACGCTGGAGCTCCGCGACGGCTTTGGTCGGTACGATGATGTCGGTCTCCTGCCCTCGCGGAAACTCGAAATCCAGGTCGACCAGCGCCAGGCGGCGGCCATCGGTCGCCACCAGGGTAAGCTTGTTGTCACGGAAGGAGAACAAAATGCCGTTGAGAACGTAGCGCGTCTCGTCGGTGGAAATGGCGTACGACGTTTTTTTGAGACCATCCTTCAGGTCTTTTTGCGCGATGGTAAAGGTCTTCGGGTTTTCGAACCGGGCCAGGGGCGGAAATTCCTCTTCGGGCAATCCGAGGATTTTGAAAAAGCTGGAACCGCTGCGAATGGAGGCGAGGTTTTTGGCGTCGACCTCCACGTAAATTTCGGACGCGGGCAGTTCGCGAACGATGGAGAAAACGCGCCGCGCAGGCAGCGTGGTCGCCCCGGGCGTTTCAACCTGAGCCTCGATTGTACCGCGCACGCCTACATCCAGGTCTGTCGTCGTCAGTCGAATCTCGCCCTCGCCGGCCTGGAGCAGCACGTTTGATAGAATCGGCAGCGTCGTTCGTGTACTCACGATGTTTTGGACGATGGCAAGGCCTTCAAGGAGCTTGTCCTTACTGACGCTGAATTTCATGGCTGAAGGGTAATCAAATCAATCATTTGCGCCCTGGGAGCGCAAGGCGCGTGTCCACGGTCTTAGCGCGTTCGGGGTGGACAAGCAAGCGGCATCAAGCCGATCCTCCCGGCCAACGCGCGTGCAGAGGGCATCGGTCGAAGGCTGAACCGCGGGCGTTACCGGTCCAACTGGCTGTCGAGCAAGAGGATCAGTTGGCGCGTCTGGTCCTCACGCGTCATCCGGTTCTGGACGGTTTTGCAGGCGTGCAGCACGGTCCCATGGTCACGCCCTCCAAACGCGTCGCCGATTTCATTAAGGGACGCCTTGGTATGGCGGCGCGCCAGGAACATGGCCACCTGGCGCGGAAAGGCGATATTGGCCGGACGGCGTTTACTCGTCATATCGGCCAGCCGCACGTCGAAGTGTTCGGCCACCTTCCGTTGGATCTGATCGATCGTGATCGTTTTCCTGGCTTCTTCCTGCAGGATGTCGCGCAACAATTGTTCGACGGCTTCCTGCGAGACTTCGCGTCCGCTCAGCGAGGCGTACGATGCCACCCGCATCAGGGCGCCTTCCAGGCGCCGGACGTTGGTGCGCACGCGTTGGGCCAGAAAATCCAGAACCTCAGGGGCGAGCTGGACGTGCAGGGCTTGCGCTTTTTTGCGCAGGATCGCCATACGGGTCTCGATGTCCGGCGGCTGCAGCTCAGCCGTTAGTCCCCATTCGAACCGGGACACCAGCCGTTGCTCGAGGTTGGCGATTTCGCTGGCGGGCCGGTCGCTCGAGAGCACGATCTGTTTGCGACCGTCGAACAGGGTGTTGAACGTGTGGAAAAATTCCTCCTGGGAACGCTCTTTGCCGGCCAGGAAATGGATGTCGTCGATCAGGAGGACGTCGGCCTGGCGGTAGCGTTTACGAAATTTGACGAGGGTATTGTGCTGGATGGCGTCGATGAATTCGTTGGTGAACTTCTCGCTGGAAAGGTACATGACCTTGACGCCCTTTTTGCGTTCCAGCACCTGCTGGCCGATGGCATGCATCAGGTGGGTTTTCCCAAGGCCGACCCCGCCGTAGATGAAAAGCGGGTTATAGGTCTTGGCGGGCGATTGGGCCACCGCCAGCGCCGCCGCGTGCGCGAACTGGTTGTTTGAACCCACCACGAACGTGTCGAAGGTGTTCCGAGGGTTCATGCCATGGGTTGACGCCGCCTCGGCATCCTTATCGGCCAGGCGCGCCGTCGCCCCGTCGGGCGCAATTCCGTCGCCCGTCGCCCCATCCGTTGCCACTGCCGGGGCCGCCCGCGCCGGGTCGGTCCCCGCGGCTTCGGCTCCGCCCGCGCCGGCGCCGCGGTCCGGTTCGGCCACGATAAAACGGATTTCACGCGGGCTGCCGAGCACCGACGAAACGGCGCCCTGGACCAGGCTCAGGTAATTGCTCTCAATCCAGAGTTGGTAGATCGTGTTCGGGACCTGGAGCACGAGCGCCGTCTCATCCGTTTGCACCAGTTCCAAGGCGGCGAACCAGCGCTGGAACGCGTCCGGGCTCACGTGGGGACGTATGCCGTTGGCGATTTCCTCCCAGATAAGGTGCAAGGTGTTTTCCATGGGAACACTATCCACAATTGTTGGCGACGGCATGGCACCCCGTCCACCCGGCCCGGGACGGGCCGGCCTCGGACGCGCGACACCAACCAAGTTGATCGACCGGGGGGAAGACTTTTGTAGTGAGCATGGGAGCCGAACGGCCGCCTGGGTCAGGAGTTCGAGAGGGATTCCACGCCACCCCGCACGCGCGCGCTGCGCGCGCCCACCTGTATTCCTCCGTAAATGCTCCTTGACCAAGGTGTGCGCAGTCGACTTGTTAACAAGTTATTCACGCGGACCCGGTTTTTCACGTCGAGCGATGGCGAGGATAGAGCTGACGCGCCGTTTCCAGCAAGGAAAAAGCGCCTCGCCGCCGTGAAATTTCTTTGGCCGGTCTCCGCATGCATACGCATGATCGTCCGCATGATCGTCCGCATGATCATTGATAGGGCATCAGCCTACCCTACTTCGCCGCTCAGCGGTTCGGCGGCTTCATTCAGGGGACGGGCCTCGCGGGGTTCCCCTGCCACCCTTCCGAGCCGTTCACCCGGGGTACGAAAAAGGACGCCCACGGCGATGCAGGTCACGCATCCGATGAAGACGTACCAGGGAAACGCGATGGTGGGCCACCAGGCCGGCAGCCAGGCGCCGAAATCGTACTGCTTCTCCTGCCAGCGTCCCTGGGTCACCAGGGCGATCAGGTCGAACGCCGGCAGCTTCACCCGTCCCAGCGCCAGGACAGCGGCCATACTGGCTAACATGGCAAGAATGTTAGTTTCGTCGCGCCCGCGCGTGCGTGTGAGCAACCCGATCAGGAACACCCCGAGCAGGGCGCCGTAGGTGTAGCCGATGCAGCCCAGCGCGATCGGCAGGATCGTCAATTTCGAATTCTGAAGGACGGCATTGGCGGCGAGCGTGGCGACGCCGATCATCAGCGCGCCGAACACCGCCGTGGCCAGGCGAGCGGCTTTGACGGCCGATTCCGGGCCACCTCGCCGCTGCAGGTACGGCAGATAAAAGTCCTTGGTAAAACTCGTGGCCAGTGCGTTCAGCGCAGCCGAAGTGGAGCCCATCATGGTCGCAAAGACTCCGGCGATGATCAGGCCGCGAACGCCCACCGGCATGCGGGACACGATGTAATAGGCAAAAATCTCGTTATCCGCGGCCGGGAGCCGCGGGTCCGGGAAGCGTTGGTAATAGACCCAGAGCAGGATGCCCACTAACAGGAAACCTCCGGCGATCGGCAAGTCCGCCAGACCGCTCAGGATCAGCGAGACCTGCGATTTGCGAAAGTTAGGTGCCGTGAGCATGCGCTGGACCATGTCCTGGTCGGTGCCGTGGGTCGACATGGTCAGAAAGGTAGAAGCCACCAGGGCGGCGGCTAACGTGTATGGTTCCTCCAACATTTGCTTGAACGCCGCACCGAAGCCGGCGGCGGGATCGAATCCTAACTGCAACACGGGCGGGAACCCGCCTAACCGGCTCATCACCTCGTGCCAGCCGCCGGGGATGGCAACTAACAGAAGCACGATCGCCAACCCGACCGAACCGAGCATGAGCGACGCCTGGATGAAGTCGGTCCAGACGACGGCCCGGATCCCGCCGACGGCAGTATAAACGGTAGTAAACAGGGTAATGGCCAAAATGCCTGTAAAGTAAACCGCCAGGTTAACTTCCGAATCCGGAAACAGGTAGTGCCAGATGACCTTGATGATCGCACCCCCGAGGTACAGGCGCACGCCGATACCCAGTACCCGGGTGAACAGAAAAATCGCGCTCGCGAAATTTTTCGTACAAGGACCGAAGCGCAGTTCCAGGAATTCATAAATGCTTTGGACCCCATACCGGTAATACGGTTTGATGAACGTGAAAGCGATGATGACGCGCGCGAGCACGGTGCCGATCGCAAGCTGCCCGTAGACAAAGCTCCTGGTCTTGAAGCCTTCGGTCGGGGTGCCGAGGAAGGTGGCTGCGCTGGTCTCGGCGGCCACGATGGAAGCGAGAACCGCCCACCACGGGATGGAACGTCCTCCCAGGGCGAAGTCGGTGAGGTTGCGATTGGAACGTCCCGCCCGGAGACCGATGCCGGCGATGAGGGCGAAATAGGCCAGGAGAACAAGGAGGTCAATCCAACAAGACGGTGCAAGCATAACCGGTAACGCGTAACGACTAGCGGGTAACGCGTAACGGGTAAAGCCTGACCCGCCGCGTGGAAGTTCCCATCGCGCCTGCGGCGGCAAGGAGGCCATCCCCGGTTACCGGGTCCCGAGCTCGCCGCTGACCAACGCACTGTCCCTCAACCCGTTACCCGCTACGCGTAATCCGTTACCCGTAACCGGTTCCTTACCCATTACGGGTTACCATCCACTGGTCACCGAGCCCGACCTGCGGCGCGACCAGGAGGGGCGGAACGTCCGGGGTGGCATGCAAATCTTTGACCAGGATCCGTGAATTGCGGCCGCTGGCCTCGTATTTCTCGCGGCGTTTGCGCGGCAGGATCTCCGGCCCGGCCTCAACGAAGCCGCCTTTTTGTTCGAGGTAAACGAACGCCTGGGTCGATAACGCAAACAGCCGCGAGAACCCGCGCTGCCGCGCCAGGTTTTCGACGAACGACATCAATTTGCGGCCGAGTCCCTGGTTTTCGTTCGAGCGGCTGACGTAAAGGCACGCCAGTTCGCCGATCTTCTCTTCCGGGTACGGGTCAAGGGCGACGCAGCCGGCGATATGGCCGTCGATTTCCAATACCCAGTAATCGTCGATGTCGGACAGGATCTCGGCGCGGGTGCGGCGGACGAGTTCCTCGCTGCGCACGGATTGCTGGATCAGCGACATGACGGCACGGACGTCTTTTTTGTAAAGCCGGCGGATCTGCTCGTACTCATTCAAGTAGACCATGGTGCCGACGCCGCCGTTGCTGAAGACTTCGGTCAGCAGCGCTTCATTGATGTTGCCGTTCAGCAGGTGAACGCGCGGCACGCCGGAATTGCAGGCGCGCGCGGCGTGATCCAGCTTGGAGGCCAGGTTGCGCGGCAAGGTGCTCCGGCGCTTGCGCAAGACTTCCTCGAGCTCGCCCACGACCAGGTGGCCGATGCGCTGGCCGTCGAGGACCAGTCCATCAAAGTTGGCGAGAAAAATGAGTTTGGCCGCCTTCAGGCTTTCCGCAACCTCCAGGGCAATCAGGTCGGAATTTACCCGGAAGGTTCGCCCCTCGCCGTCAAAGCCGAGCGGCGGAATGACCGGGACAACCCCTTCCCTGAGCAACAAGTCGAGCAGTTTGACGTCGAGCTTTTCCACTTTGCCGGCGCATTGGTAATCGACCCCATGAATGATGCCCGCCGGGTGGGCGATGATGCAGTTGGCGTAGGCCGCCTGGAGGTCCACCTGGGTCAGCCCTTCCATCACTTCGTTGGCAAGACGCGTCGCGACGTTGATCGAAAGTTGCAGGGTCGGTTCATCGACCACGCCCAAACCGTCGGCGCTGGTGATCTTAATGCCTTTTTCCGCCGCGGCCTGCTGGATCTGCCGGCCGGCGCCATGCACGATCACCACCCGGACGTTGAGCGAGCGCAACACCGCAATATCAAGAAGGATGTTGGGGAAATTTTCCGAAGCAAGAACGTCGCCATCAATCGCGAGCACGAAGAGCTTATCGCGAAAGTGCGTGACGTACTGCAGGATGCCGCGGAGTTCGGGAAATCTCATAAAATGAGATAATTAAAATGAGATAATTAAGATGAGATAATTAAGATGAGATAATTAAGGTGAGGTGAACGGGATGAGATGGCTAAGACGAGCGGATGGTGGTGGCGATCGCGCGTGCAGCCGAGGGTGACGCCCCTTCGGCTTCGGCGCGCACCAGGGCCCGCAACCGGTCCAGGTCGAGTTCGGAAGCGCTGGCGACCCTCAGGTCCACGAAGGACAGGTTCTGCAACGCACTGAACTGGTTCGGGATCGCAACGACCTTGAGACCGGCATTTTTCGCCGCGCGCGCCCCGGGTTCCGAATCCTCCAACGCGACGGCGGCCGCCGGGACGACGTTAAGGATTTGCACGCATTTCAAATACATGTCCGGGGCCGGCTTAGGGTTAAGCACCAGGTCGCGGGTAACGACGGCGTCGATATAGCGGCGCAGATCAAGGCGGCGCAACCCTTCGTCGACCCAGCCCCAGCCGGAGTTGCTCGCAACCCCGAGTGGCAGTCCCGCGGCTTTTGCGGCCGACATCAACTCCTTGATTCCGGGAAGGACCGGTTCCCGCAACGTCAACTCCCAATTCCGTGCCTCGCGCCGGGGTGCGAGGACCGACCAATCCAGCGGCCGGCCCAGCAGCCCTTCAAGGTGCCGGTGCGGGTCAAATCCCCCGACGTACCCGGTAGCCGCCGTCCAGTCGTTCAGCGTCAACGTCTGCCCAAATTCGTGGTAAAGCTCGCGCCAGCTGACGAAGCCGGGCTCTTCGGTGTTAACCACGAGGCCGTCAAAATCAAAAACCAGGGCCTGTAAATCCATCATTCGTTTGCAAGCGGACACCGGAACGGGTCACCAGGGAGGAGTTCGCACGAGGGCCCCCTCTGAGCGCATGAACCAGCTAACCGCGAACCTCCGCGGTAAAGAGTTCGTGAGGAGCGAAAAAGCGCTTCAACTCGGCCGCCGCATTTTCGACGCTGTCGGAACCGTGCACGATGTTTTCCATCGCGTCCTTTCCGAAATCGCCGCGAATGGTACCTTTGCTTGCTTTTCGCGAGTCCGTGGGTCCGATCAGATCGCGGCCTTTGGCCACGGCGTCCTCCCCTTGAACGGCAAGAGCGATCACCGGCTTGCTCTGCATAAATGAGCGCAGTTCCGGGTAGAAGGGTCGGTCGGCCACATGAGCGTAATGCTCCGCCAAAACCTCCTCGGAAAGGGAAATCATCTTGCAGCCGACGATTTCGAAGCCGGCCTGTTCAAAGCGCCGGATCACGTCGCCCACGTGACGCGCGGCGAGGCAATCGGGCTTTAACAATAGGAGGGTGGTTTCAGTCATGAATGCCACAAATGGCACGAAAGGGAAAATGCCACAAATGCCACAAGCCGAAAAATGCTCACACGGTCACACGGCGCGCACGGCTAGAGGGCGGGCACAACGTAGGAGTTCACACGGCGGACACGGAGAGACACGGCGATCACGGCGGGAGGAGGAACATTGAACTTGCCACCGGCGTCCAGCACTCACGATGCGGCTCCGAACGCCACTCGCACCGCTACCCGTTACCCATTACCCGTCACCGATTTTGTGGCATTTTTTCACCTGTGGCATTTGTGGCATTCTCTCGTGTGGCATTCTCTCGTCGTGACCCGGCCATCACGGTAACGATTGACGACATCGCCTTCGGCGGCGATGGCGTGGGCCGATGGCAGCATGAGGTGACCTTTGTGCCGTTTACGATTGAGGGTGAAACGGTGCAGGCCACCGTCGTGGAACGCAGACGCCGATTTCAACGGGCTGCGCTGGTGCGTGTGCTGAAGCCGTCACCGCACCGGGCCGATCCGCCGTGCCCGTATTTCGGCCGTTGCGGCGGGTGCGCTTACCAGCACATGGCTTACCCGCACCAACTCGAGGTGAAGCGGGCGCAGGTGGCGCAGGCGCTTCGCCGGATCGGCCAGTTCCGTGAGGTTGAGGTGGCGCCGGCCGTACCGAGCCCGCAACCTTTTGGTTACCGGAACCGCATCACCGTTCACGCTGAGGACGGCAAGCTGGGTTTTTATGAACTCCGCAGCCATACCCTGCTCGACATCGTGCGATGTCCCCTCGCCAGCGAAGCGGTGAACGCCAAACTGGCGGAGCTGCGACGCCGGGGGCTGCCGCCCGGCGCGCACCGGACCCTGCGGGAAGGCGCCGGCACGACCTTCGAGCAGGTCAACGACGGGGTTGCCCGATTGCTGCTCGAGTATGTGGGACGGCATCTCTGCGGGGACAGCCTGGTCGATGCGTACTGCGGTTCCGGATTTTTTGCGCACGCTTTTGCGCCACGGTTACGAATGGTGGCAGGCATCGAATGGAGCGAACCGGCGGTTGCGAGCGCCCGCCGAAATGCCTGCGCGAACGAGACTTATCACCTGGGCGACGTCGCCGCGCTTTTGGGGGAGGTTCTGCGCGCAACCAAGCCGGACAGCCTGCTCCTGGACCCTCCGGCTGAGGGACTGGGCCCTGAGGTAATCGAGCAGACGTTGGCCCAACCGCCCGCCCGGATCGTGTACGTCTCCTGTAACCCGGCGACCTTAGCGCGCGACCTCAGCCGCCTCGCTCCGGGTTACCGGCTGCTCGAGGTCCAACCGTTCGACATGTTTCCGCAAACCGCCGAGGTCGAAGCGGCGGCGGTGCTGGGGAAACGGTGATGGGTAACGGGTAACGGGTGTCGCGTCGGGGTTCGGAGGCACCAGAGATTTTGCCGACAGGAGAAATCAAGCGCTCGAGGTCTCTCTGCATGGTCGCCCCTGCAAGATGACCGGAATGCGCGGGGCTGCCAAGCGCCCGCGCACGGGCGTGGGTATGATCTGAGGATCCCTTTCTGCGTTGCCTGGGTGTTCTGCGAATCCGCCGTGTCCGGGGTATTCCGCCGCGGCGCCGTGTGACCGTGCGCGGCGGATAAATCGTCTCTTTTTCGCCGTGGTCGCCGTGTCGCGCCGTGCCCGCCTGTGAACTCATTTCGCCGTGCCCGCCGTGTGACCGAGTTTTTTGACCAACGCTTCAACGCGGGCCTTCACGGCCTCATCCATTCGAACCAGCTGCGGCCACTCCCGGTGGTAGCCTTCGGCCGGCAGTTTCCGGGTGGCGTCAAACCCCATGTGGGAACCGAGGTTGGCGACCGACGGGGCGTGATCCAGGCTGTCGGCCGGATTTTTGATAAACGTGGTGTCGCGCTGGGGATCGGTGTTGGCGCAGAGCCGGAACAGCACCTGGCTGGTGTTGTGGACGTCACAGTCCTCGTCCACGACCACGATGTACTTTGAGAACATCATTTGTCCCATGCCCCAGAGGCCATGCATCACCTTATAGGCTTGGTAAGGGTACTGTTTGCGGATGCTGACAAAGACGAGGTTATGGAAAACCCCTTCGGCCGGCAGGGCCATGTCGACGATCTCCGGGAAATTCATCTTAAACACCGGGAGGAAAACCTGAACGCTGGCATC
>JAFAUY010000358.1 GCA_019243005.1 Verrucomicrobiota bacterium
CGCCCCCAAGCGCGGCATCCTCTCGATGCACTGCTCGGCCACCGCCGACAAGGAATCCGGCCGTTCCTCGCTGCTTTTCGGCCTGAGCGGCACGGGCAAGACCACCCTCTCGGCCGATCCCAAACGCCTGCTCATCGGCGATGACGACCGAAAATACCCGGGGGGCGTATCCGATCGAGTTCATTCAAAACGCGAAGATCCCGTGCGTGGCGGGTCACCCGAGCGACGTCATTTTTCTGACCTGCGGGCCGGAATGGCCGTCGGGAGCACAAAAAAGGTGCGCGGCATCAGGATCTCGAACTCCAGCCGCTACCCGCTACCTGTTCCTACCTCGGATTGACGACGCCCACTTGCCGGCACATGGACAAAAGCGCGCAGGTCGAACACTTGGGCCGGGTACCGGTACAAACGAATTTGCCGAACGGGACGAGCCGCTCGTTGATCTCGATCCAGTATTTTTCGGGCAACTTGGCGGCAAGGGCTCGCATGGTGCTTTCCGGAGAGGATGTGGCGACGTATCCCCACCGGTTTGTAACCCGGTGGACATGGATGTCGACGGGGATAGCCGGCCGGTTGAGCGCCACCGCCAGGGTCAGGGCCGCAATCTTGGGACCCACCCCTGAAAAGGCGGTAAGCCCTTCCATGGTGTCCGGGACTTGGCCGCCGTGTTCCTCGACGATCTGCCGGGCTAATCGCTTCAGGTCGCGCGCCTTCGGTTCCGGGAACGTGGCTCCGTGCAGCAGCTTAACTAGTTCCTGCTCGTCCAGGCCGACGAAAGCCTCAGGGGTACGGGCCACTGCAAACAGGCGCAAGCTCACCGGCACCGTCGTCTCGTCGCGCGTGCGGGCCGAGATGAGACTCGCCACTAACTGCTCAAAGGGCGAATTGTACCCCCGATCGCGCAACTCAAACATCGCGGCTTTAGGCAGCCCGGCGGTAACCCGTCGCAGGCGCGCAAAGACTTCGTCGATGTCGAACGGCTCCTTCAAGGGGAATGCCACAAATGCCACAAGTGAAAAAATGCCACAAGTGCTAAACCGAAGAATGCCACAAACGCAGTAATGGGTAACGCGTAACGGGTTCGATTACACGGCGGGCACAACGAAAGAGGTTCACACGGTCACACGGCGGCTACAGCGATTTGGCGGGCACGGCGTAAAGAGGTTCACACGGCGAACCACGGCGATCACGGCGGGAATCCAAAGCTACCACCCGGCACTCGCTACCCGTTACGCGTTACCCGTCACTGTGTTCGCGGCATTTGTGGCATTTTCTTCCAGGGCTTCGAGTGCCTCGAAGACCGCTTCAAGCGAGGAGTATCTCGGTTGGTAGTCAAGGTACCGTCGGGCTTTGGCAAGGCTGCAGCAGGGGCTGTGCGCAATGTGGTCCCAGGTGGCGTCCGCATCGGCCGCGCTCACGGTTTTGCGCCAGACGTCCCATGGTAGAAATTCCAGATTCGCTTTTTGGCCGAACCAAGCGGCCACGGCTTCGGCGTACCCGCGCAGGGTAAGCGCGGCCGGAGAGACGACGTGAAAGCTTTCACCGACGGCCACGCTGCGGTGAGCCAGGGCTTGCATGAAGGATTGCGCGACGTCGTCCGCGTGCACGTGATGGACCGTTTCCATCCCGAGGTTAGGAAGGGTGAAGGTATGCCCGTGCTTGAGTTTCCGGTAAACCTCAGGGTTGAAGTTTCCTGCCGGATTGAGCGGAATCCATCCCGGCCCGACGATATGTCCCGGGTGCAGCACCGTGGCCGGGAACCCGGTCCGGCGCGCTTCTGCGAGCAGGTATTGCTCGATGGCGGCTTTCTGAATGCCGTATTCGCCGAATGGATTGCGCGGTTGAGCCTCGGTGGCCGGCACCTCCACGCTGGGGCCGTGCACCCAGATCGTGCCGCAATGCAGAAAATGCTGGAGCTTGCCCTGCAAGCCCTCGACCAGGTGTCGTGCGCTGGCGAGGGTGAAACAGATCAGGTCGATGACCGCGTCCGGTTCGGTCTTCGCGATTTCCGCGGCGAAAATGCCCGTGCGCTCCTGTTCCGTGCGGTCGAGTACAACGGTCTTCGCCTGCTTCCAGGCGGGGTGAGGCCGGTACGGTTGGTGGTGACCTCGGGTGACAACAGAGACGTCGTGGCCGGCTGCAACCAGACGTGGAACAAGGTAGCTGCCGATGTGGCCGCTGCCGCCGATGAGCGTGATGCGCATCGGCCACGGTAGCATTTTTGCGACGCCAAAAAAATCCAAAGGTCCGGCCAAAATGCGCGATCTGCCCGGCACGGGTCGGCGACGAATCGGCCGGATGGAGCTATGGTGCCGGCGTGATGGCGGCGGGTACGGATGGTCCGGGACACAGCGGCGCGACCGATTTTTTTTTGCCGGTCGTGATCGCCTTCCATGGTGACCTCGGGTTTTTTCTCAAACGCCAGGAACGATCGGCGCAACCTCCATCCGTCGTGACGCGGATCCTGAACCGGAAGACTTCAGTCAAGGATGTGATTGAGGCGTGCGGGGTACCCCATCCCGAGGTCGATTTGATCCTTGCCGGTGGGGAACCCGTTGATTTTTCGACGCACGTTGAAACCCGCACAAAACTTGATGTCTGCCCGGTATCTGACGACGGGCCATTCCCTTCCGCGCGGCTCCAGGCGCGCGGCGTTCGCACGTTTGTGGCCGACGGGCATTTGGGCAAGCTCGTGCGCGACCTGCGGCTGTTGGGCGTCGACGTGAGTTACCGGCCCGAGGCGCATGATCGCGAATTACTCGCCACCGCGGTGCGGGAAAACCGCGCGCTTTTAACCCGTGACCGGCCCCTGCTCATGCACCGGATGCTGTCGTCGGGATACTATCCCCGCTCGCAATTTCCCCTGGAACAGACCGTGGAGGTGGTCCAGCGGTTCGGGTTGGCGCAAACGCTGGCTCCGTTTACCCGCTGCCTCCGTTGTGGCGGCCAGTTGGCGGTGATTTCCAAAACTGCCGTCATCGATCATCTCGAGCCGTTGACGCGGCTCTATTACGACGACTTTCAGCAGTGCCTGAACTGCGGCCAGACCTACTGGCGCGGTTCGCACCTGCAAAAACTAGAGCAGCGGGTCAAGACCCTGATCGATTTGCTGTAGTACGACAGGCGGGGGAACGGGAAGCTTCTTTATTGACCTTTTTCGATCCGGGGACAGGACCGCGCACCGGATGTGACCGGCAAAATCTTTGCACTCGGCCGGGTGCCGCAAGGTGTGCGGAATGAGCGTGGCCGTCTGGTGCAGAATTTTCTCCGCCAGTTAGCTTCCGGGTTGATCGACCAGGGGGACTTCATGGCCCTTGTCTACCACCGCCGCCGCCTCGGCTCATGCAACGTTTTCGTCACGTATCGAACCCTATACCGCCGCCCGTTTTCTGATCGATCCAACGACTTCAACCCGCACCGGAACGCCATTGATCTCCTTTGGCAACAACAGCTCCGCGCCGGAGGGGGGCGCGTTCGAGCTTTACATTACGCTCGGTCCACCGGGTGGTCGGCGGCAAGTTCGTGAAAAAGGCACCGCGCGAAGTTGGTGGCATGTTCGTCCGCGATTTTTTCCCGCCCAACCCCGGTATGACTCCAGGCCGGCGCCGGATTGCTGGCAAGGCGCGGGGGCGAGCCGCCAAAAGGCGGCTTTCGACGGGTTGTCCGCGGTCCTGAGATGTCCTAATGTTTGTTGATGTCGCTGACGATCGAGCTGGAGAATTCCGCCGAGCAGACTGCGTTTAATCTGAAGCGCTGGGCTGAAGTGCTCGCCGATCCGGAACTGGCCCGCTTGCCTCACCGGATCGAGACCGACCGTCACGGCCATATTCTCATTAGTCCACCTCCAGCACCCGCGCACGGTGACCGCGAGAGCGAGATCGTCTTTCAGCTTAAGACTTTGTTGCCGGAGGGACGAACGATCACCAATTGCCCGGTTTCTACCTCTGACGGTGTCAAAGCCCCCGACGTGGCATGGATCAAACCGGAACGCCGCCTGGAGGTGCGTTCCTTGATCTGCCTTACCCGAGCTCCGGAAATTTGCGTGGAAGTGCTTTCCCCTTCCAATACCGTCAGAGAAATCCAGGAGAAAACCGCTTTGTATTTCGAGGCTGGGGCATCGGAAGTTTGGATCTGCGACGAGGACGGAAGCATCCGGTTCCATTTTCAAACGCCACCACCCATCGGTCCGCGCTCAGAGCTTTGCCCGCAATTCCCGCACGCGATTGGGGTTGCCTGATATTCCGGTACGGGTGATCAGCCATTTTTGTATCGCGCCTCACCATAGACACTACCTGAACCGCCCTGGCTGACCTGAAGCTATCTAACTACACCGATTCCCCGGATAGTTGAGCCGTCTTTGCCCCGGAGGGGCAGTCCCGGAGGGACGACCGAGAGTAGGCAGGTACTTTAGTGCCTGTGGTGGGCCATTTAAGGAAAAATCCGTCCCGTCGGGACGGTGGGAAGCCGGCCGGGGGGCGTGGGAAGCGACCTTGCCGCGTAGCGCCGTGCGCGCCCTTTCCCAGCGTCCCT
>JAFAUY010000050.1 GCA_019243005.1 Verrucomicrobiota bacterium
GATTGTTCCGGGTTCATTTATTACGTACTGCAGCGCCTCGGTTTTCGTGACGTGCCGCGCGACTCGAGTGAGCAGTACCTCTGGGTGCGCAAATACAGCGATTTCCAGGCGGTGCTCAGCCGCCAGCAGGATACCTTCGAACTTGACGCGCTTCGGCCGGGAGATCTGCTGTTCTGGTCCGGCACCTACGTCGTAAACCGGGACGTACCAATAACGCACGTGATGATTTATCTGGGGAAAGACAAAAAATCCGGCAAACCGCTCATGGTCGGGGCAAGCGACGGCCGGACCTACAAAGGTGTGCAGCGTTACGGCGTCAGCGTGTTCGACTTCACCTTGCCGAGCGGCCAGCCATCCAAAATTGACCCGACCCGCACGCCGAGGTTTGATGGCTATGCAACCATCCCCGGTCTGCGCCCATCGAACCTGGCACGCAATAATCCGGAGCAGACGCAAACTTCACCGCCGGTGCCGGCGCCAACACCGATACCCATATCAACAGCGACACCGGCGCCATCTCCTTCTCCCGCCCATCACCATAAACGGCGCTCCAAGGGGGATTGAAACACGCAACCATGCGATACCGTTTGTCAAAGATGCGTTCCGACAGGAGCGGGGCTCGCCACGGCGAACGGAATAAGAAAGGAGGGTCCGGCGCAACATGCTGGAGCTGTTCGGCCTGAATTTTGACCGGGAAGCGTTGCGCGACCGTCTTTCCAAACTGGCGGCCAAAGGCGCTTTTATCGGCACCTCATCCTGGAAGTACCCGGGTTGGCTCGGCATGCTCTATGACCGTTCCGTTTACGAAAATCGCGGTCGCTACTCCGAAAAACGGTTCGAGGACGAATGCCTGGCCGAATACGGGCAATTCTTCCGTACGGTCTGCGTCGATGCGGGGTACTATAAATTTCCGGACCCTCCGTACCTGGAAAAGCTTTTCGGCCAGGTGAATGCGGGGTTCCGATTCACCTTCAAGGTTACCGACACCATCACCATCAGGCGTTTTCCTCGCCTGCCCCGATTCGGCCAGGCGCAAGGCCAGTTCAACGAGCATTTCCTGGATGCAGACCTTTTCCGGGAACGTTTGCTGGCACCCCTGCAACCGTTCCGGGATCAGACCGGGGTTCTTATCTTTGAATTCTCCGAATTCCGCGAGACCGATTTCTCCGATCCGGAAGACTTCTTTGCTGCGCTCGATGAATTTCTGGGCGCGCTTCCGGCCGGTTGGCGCTACGGCGTCGAAATTCGCAACGAATCGTACCTGGACCCGGCTTACTTCCGCGTGCTCCGCCGTCATAACACCACCCACGTTTACAACCAATGGACCCGGATGCCCCCCGCCGAAGAACAATTACAACTCCCGGAAAATGCCACCGCCGATTTTGCGGCCGCCCGTTTCCTCCTGACCCCGGGGCGCGCGTACGAACAAGCCGTCCAGGAATTCAGTCCTTACACCGAGACCAAGGTGGTTGACCCTTCCGCCCGGCGCGCCGCCCACACCCTTGTCTGGGACGTGGCCGTGCGAAGGGGAAAACCGGTTTTTGTCTACATCAACAATCGCCTCGAAGGCAACGCGCTGCGGACCGTGTGGACCCTCACGGAGGAGTAGCGGGTAGCGCGTAACGAGTAACCACGATAGTCAGCCACGCAGCCGACCGCGCTTCATGAGGTCTGCCTTGATCCTTTCAAGGGGTACCCCCTTTTCCTTGCGGCGCGCTTCCGAAATTACCCCGTCCCAGAAGTCGGCTAATTTCGCGCCGTACCTTTTGAGGTCGATCTGCACGGCCACCTTGCGGCCCTTCGCATCGGTGACGAACTGGATTCCGGGCATGGCATGTTTGTCCATCAAGAAGCGGAAACCTCGGCGCATCCTACGTCCCTTTCCGTCCGCCCGCAATTACGTCAGGTCGTTCAAGGGGAGGATTTATGCCTTGCTGCTGATAACGCCCTCCCCGGGCCGCCACCCGACACTCGACACCCGCCACATTCAGGTTTAGCCGTTGGCATGCTCGACATTCGATTGCTCCGGGAAAGAGCCGACTACGTTCGGGAACGCCTGAATGCACGCCAACCGGGATTAGGCGACCAGGTGGGTGCCGTGCTGGCGGTTGATGCCGAGCGACGCCGTTTCGAAACCGAGTTGCAGAAACTGAACGCCGAACGCAACCGTTTGAGCAAAGCGATCGGCGCGCTGCGTGTCCGGAAGGAACCGAGCGGCGAACTAGAAGCGCAGGTCCGGGCGCTCGGCGAGCAAATTGCCGCTCTGAATGCGCAGGTAACGGCAACGGATGAACGTCAGCGGGCGCTGCTCCTGACCCTGCCGAATCTGCCTCACCCGGCAGCGCCGGTCGGTGCCGACGCGAGCGCAAATCCCATCGCCCGCGTCTGGGGTGAGCCGGCGCGTTACGCCTTTACGCCATCGGATCACGTCGAGATTGCCAGCCGATTGAAGCTGATCGATTTCGAGCGGGCCACCAAACTGAGCGGCACCGGTTTTGTGTTTTTCTACGGTCTCGGCGCACGGCTCCAGCGCGCGCTGATCCAGTTTCTCCTCGACCTTCACACCGGCCGGCACGGTTATACCGAGGTGAGCCCTCCCTACCTGGTGCGCCGGGATTGCATGATCGGCACCGGCCAGCTTCCCAAATTTGAGGAAGACTCTTACGCAACGGAAGACAGCCAGCTCTTCCTGATTCCCACCGCCGAGGTGCCGGTAACCAACCTGCACCGGGAAGAAATCTTGCCCGCCGGCGAGCTGCCGAAATCTTTCGTGGCGCACACGCCTTGTTTCCGGCGTGAGGCCGGCTCCGCAGGCAAAGACACCCGCGGCATGATCCGGGTACACCAGTTTGACAAGGTTGAACTGGTGAAAATCACCACGCCCGAGACCTCCTTCGACGAGTTGGAAAAGATGACGGCTGACGCCGAGCGGGTCCTGCAGTTGCTCGGGTTGCACTACCGTGTGATCGAACTCTGCACGGGCGACATCGGCTTTGCAGCCTCAAAGACGTACGACATCGAAGTGTGGGCTCCGGGTCAGAACCGGTTTCTGGAAGTGTCCAGTTGTTCAAACTGCGAGGATTTTCAGGCACGCCGGATGAACCTGAAATTCAAAGACGCCGAGGGCAAAAATCGCTTCTGCCACACCCTGAACGGTTCAGGCACAGCCTTGGCCCGCCTTTACGTGGCCTTGCTTGAAACCCACCAGCAGGCGGACGGTTCCGTGATCATTCCGGAAGCGCTGCGCGACTATGTGCGGGCCAAGGAAATTCGCGCCTAGTTCCTAGAGGATGTGTGATACCGCTTCGATGATCATCGAGGTACCCTTTGTGAACGCTACCCCGGTTTGCACGGCGGTTGAGCTGGTTTTTGCCCCGCAGGGGCAGTCCCGGAGGGACGATCGAGAGTAGCCCGGTGCTTTAGCGCCGGGTGGGGCATGTAAGGAAAAATCCGTCCCGTAGGGACGGTGGGAAAACCGGGAGACCAGGTGGGCGGCAGCGGGGATTCTGGACGCAGACGGCGCGCCCTTTCCCAGCGTCCCGACGGGACGTGACCCGCTTTTAAAGCCCACCCGGCACTGAAGTGCCGGGCTACTCTCGATCGTCCCTCCGGGACTGCCCCTGCGGGGCAAAATATCCCCTAATGCGGGACGCTCGGCCGGGTCCACGGAACGGAGCATGCCGCCGTGATCAGGGGCCCGTTCCAGGTTTTGATCGCCGGAATTTCGTGCTCATAGCTCAGGATTGAAAGGGTGCTGGTGCCGAGAAGGAAATGTTTCCCGGCGTGCGGATCCATCCCGAGCCAGCGGATGGCCAGCACGCGGAGAAAGTGCCCGTGGGAAAACACGGCGACGTCACCGTTGATCTCCCGGACCCTCTGGACCACCCGGTCGGCCCGCGCCGCCACCTGCTCGATCGTTTCACCGTTTGGGCACGGGTGAGTCCACACCGTCCAATCCGGGACCGATTTCCGGATTTCCCGGGTCGTGATCCCCTCGTAATCTCCGTAGTCCCATTCCTTAAGGTCGTCCGCCGTTTCCACCCGGTTCCCCAGCCCGGCCAGTCGCGCCGTCTCCAGCGCTCGCTGCAAGGGACTGCTCAAAATATGCGCAAACTTGACGTCTTCAAAGATCGGTTTCAGGAATTCCGCCTGCTCTCTTCCCGTCTCGGTGAGCGGGATATCGGTCCGGCCGGTGTGGCGTCCGGACCGCGACCACTCCGTCTCGCCGTGGCGAATCAAGTAAATCTGCTGCTCATCCATCAGTAACGAGTAACGGGTCACAGGAAACTTACAACCGTCACACGGCGGCCGCCGTATCCGCCGTGGCCGCCGTATGACCGCGGCGTTGGAACCGGGCGTACAGGGCATTGAGCCGTTCCTGGACCGCTTCGAGGTACAGGTAAAGCGCGGGGGTCACGTACAAAGTGATAAACTGGGACACGATCAGACCGCCCACCAGCACCAACCCCAGCGGCTGGCGTGAGGCCGCATCGGCGCCCAGGCCCACCGCGATCGGCACCGCCCCCATCAGGGCGGCGAGCGTGGTCATGATGATCGGCCGGAACCGCTCCACGCTGGCCTCGTGCACGGCTTCGACCGCCGTCTTACCGCCGCGCCGCTGCTCGATCGCGAAGTCGACCATGATGATGCCGTTCTTCTTCACGATCCCGATCAGCATGAACAGCCCGATGTACGAGTAGAGGGAAAGTTCCGAGTGGAACAGCAATAAGGTAAGCAAACCGCCCACCGTGGCGACCGGAAGCGACGACAGCACCGTGATCGGGTGAAACCAGCTTTCGTACAAAATCCCAAGGATCACGTACATGATGAAGACCGCCACCAGCAGCAGCACGCCCAGTTGCGAGAAAGTCTCGCTGAACGTCTGTGCCTCGCCCTGCAACTGGCCCCGGACCGTCGGCGGCAGGATCTCCGCCCCGGCCCGCTGGATGAATTCGGTCGCCGCACCCGTGGAGGTGCCCGGCTTCAAATTAAAGAACAGCGTGACCGATGGAAACTGGTTGATGTGATTGACCGAAAGCAGCCCGACGAACGGCGACGGGCTGACCACCGTCTCGTTCGGGATGGTGACCTGGCTCGAAACCGGTTTGTAGTACAGTTGGTTCAGGTTGGAAGGTTCGGCCCGCTCCCGGTCCGCCGCTTCGACGATTACCTGGTACTGGTCGATGGGGGTTTTGATCAGGTAAGTGTAGTTCTGCGAATAGGCGTTCTTTAGAAGCCGCTCAATGTCGGCATTGGTCAGGCCGTAGGACTGTGCCTGCAGAAAATTGACGTCGATACCCAGGGTCGGCGTGTTCGCGAAGTAATCCGACGAGACGTTCTGGAACCCCGGAAACTCGCGGCACTTTGCCAGCAACTGCTGAGCCGCCCCGTAGACCTGGCCGGCGTCAACGCCGGAAATGGCGTAAGCGTACTGGCCTTGATTGTTTTTGGTCGCGCCCGTGCTGATTTGTAAGACCGGGTCCGGCCGGAGCAGCGGCAGGATGCCGGGAATCTGGCGCAGGTTGCGCATCAGGTCGGCTGCGACCACGTTGATCGGCGGCCGCTTGCCCGGGTCCTTTAAAAACGCCAGGATCAGCATCTGGTTCGACGGCAAACCCTTCGAAAAACCGCACAGGGTGAAGGTTTCGTCGACGGCGTCGTTCTTGCGCAGAACGGCATCAACCTGATGCTGGATCTCCTTGATGCGGTTGGGCGAAATCCCCTCGGCGGCGATGCCGACTCCCCGGATGAAGCTGCTGTCCCCGGGCGGGATAAACGTCTTCGGCAACAGCCCGAAGAGCCAGACCGTGAGGCCCAGGCACGCCACCCAGGTCACGGCTGAAATCCAGCGGTGGTGCAGGAAAAAGTAAAGGGTTCGCCCGTAGCCCTCGGCAACCCGCCGGAACAAGCCGCCCACATGCCGCTCCATCCAGGTTTTGTTCCCGTGACCGCGCTGGCCCAGGATCCGCGAGCACATCATGGGCGTGAGGGTGATGGAGACGAGCCCCGAGGCGAAGATGGCCACGATGATGGTCACCGAGAACTCCCGGAAGATGCGCCCGATGATGCCCGTCACCATCACCAGGGGTAAAAAGACCACCGCCAGCGACACCGTCATCGCGATGATCGTAAAGGTGATCTGCCGCGCGCTCTGAATCGCCGCTTCCATCGGCTTCTCGCCGCCTTCGATCAACCGCACCGTGTTTTCGAGAAAGACGATGGCGTCGTCGACCAGAAACCCGATGGCCAGGGTCAACGCCATCAACGTCAGGTTATTGAGGCTGAAGTTGAGCGCGCCCATCACGATGAACGTGATGAGCAACGAAAGGGGTAACGCCACCGAGGGCACCAGCGTGTCCGTCGCGCGTCCGAGGAAAACGAAAATGACGATCACGACCAGGGCGAAGGCGATCATCAAGGTATGCTCCACTTCCTCCGCGTTGGCCACAATCGTTTTGGAGCGGTCGTAGAGCGGGATCAGCTTTACCGAACCGGGCAACTGGCGTTGGAAAGCCGGCAGCAACTCCCTGACCTTCCGGGCCACCTCAACCGCATTGGCCCCGGCTTGCCGGCTGACCGCCAGAACCACCTCGGTCGGCGCCTCGCCGTAGCTGCGAGCCCAGAAGTTGCGGCTGATGCGCTCGTCATCAACCGACTCGACAACGCGGGCGACGTCTTTGAGGTAAACCGGTTGGCCATTCGGGCGCGCGATGATGACTTCGGCGTACTGCGACGCGGTCGAGAGCTGCCCGTTTGGCCTGAGCAGAAAGGTCTGGTACGTGCCGTCAAACTGCCCGGCGCCCTGATAGGCCGTGCTCTGGCCGACCGCGTTCGTTACATCGGTCATGGTCAGGTTCAGGGACGAAAGTTTGTTGACGTCAACCTTGATGCGAACGGCCCGCTTCGCGCCGTAGACATTGACCTGGCTCACCCCGTTGATGATCGCAATCTGCTGGCCCAGCTGGGTATTGCCGTAATCGTAAAGCGCACCTTCCGTAAGGGTATCGCTGACCAGCGCGATGTAAAAAATCGGCTGGTCGTTCGGGTTGGTCTTCTGAAATGACGGCGGCTGCGGCAGGTCGGTCGGCAGAAAGCCCGTCGCGCGCGAGATCGCCGCTTGCACGTCCGTGGCGGCGTCGCCCAGGCTTTTGTCCAGGCTGAACTGCAAGACCAGCGTGCTCTGGCCGGTTTGGTTGTTCGACGTCGCCAGCTGGAGTCCCGGGATTTGCAGAAACTGTTTCTCCAGGGGGGTGGCGACCGTATTGGCCATCGTCTCCGGGCTGGCCCCGGGGTAGCTCACCTGGACTTGGATCACCGGGTAATCCACGGCGGGCAGATCGTTGACCGGCAACTGGCGGAAAACCTGGATGCCGAAAAGGGTGACGCTGATGGTGAGCAGCAGCGTCATGATCGGCCGTTTGATGAAAAGTTCGGAAAAGTTCATAGCGCCGATTGGACCTGAGGCGGGCTTGGTTTTGGCCGCTGATCAGGGACGGTATCCGGGCTGTTTTCCGTCAGGTTCGGACCACCGCCCGGCGGAGAAGCACCCGGCCCGGTCGGCTTGTACGGAGCCGGGTTGACCTTCATCCCGTTGGCGAGCGCGAGCTGGCCTTCCACCACCACGGTTTCGGCCGCCTGCACGCCTTTCGAGACTACCGT
>JAFAUY010000081.1 GCA_019243005.1 Verrucomicrobiota bacterium
GGGCCGCCCGGAGCCGGTCATGCTTTTCGGGACCGCGCTGGCTTTTGTGAACCTTTTGGAGGAATCCGGCGCCGGGCCGCTCCCCGCCGGCAGTTTGCTGATGGAGACCGGGGGCTTCAAAGGGAGTACCCGCGCGATCGATAAAGCCGAACTCTACGACCGGCTGGCGAACCATTTTCAGGTCCGGGTCCAAGAGATCTGGAGCGAATACGGCATGACGGAGCTCACGTCGCAATTCTACAGCCGGGGCGCCAGCGGCGCGCACTTCGGGCCGCCCTGGCTCCGCTTTCTGGTGATCGATCCCCAAACGAACCGGCCGGCACCGGCGGGTGAAATCGGCGTGCTCCGGATCTTTGATCTGGCGAACCTGTGGTCGGTCATCGGCGTCCAAACGCAGGACCTTGCGCTGGCCCGGGCGGATGGCAGTTTTCTTTTGCTCGGACGCGACCCGGCCGCATTGCCCCGGGGCTGTTCGCGGGCGGCGGACGAGTTACTGCGGGTGGCGCGGACGTGATCCTGCCCTTTCGGGAACGCCTGGAGCGGATCTCGGCCGCTCTGCAAGGGTGCCCGATCGTGCAAATGGCGTCGGCGGAAGAGCTTGCGCGCTGGGTTGACGCGGAACTCGGTCCCGGGGCGCTACGGGAGGAGCCGCTCCCGTATGGCGGCCGACGCCGCCGGTTGGAACCATTATCTCCGATCCTTCACGTCGTTTCCGGCAACACCCCGCACGCCGCGGTTCAGAGCCTGGTTCGAGGCTTGGTGACCGGAGCAGCCGTGCAGTGGATCAAAGTCCCTCGAGCGGTCCGCCTGGCCGAGCTGGAAGACTTCGTGGCGACTTTGCCGGAAGGTATTCGGCCGTCGCTTGCTCCGGAGCTCCCCCTTTCCTGGTTGGAACAGGCCGCCGTGGTGGCCGTCTTTGGTGCTGACGAGACCATTCGTGATTTCGCCAGGCGGATTCAACCATGGCAGCGCTTTCTTCCACACGGGCACAAAGTGAGTTTCGGATGGATTCGGGGCCCTTACGATGACGAACTGCTTTCGGCGGTCACCCGGGACGTCATTGCGTTTGACCAACTGGGATGCCTGTCCCCGCAATTTTACCTTGTGGCGGGTGACGCCCGAAGTTTTGCGCAGGATTTAGCTGCGACTTTCGTGCGGGAGGCACCCCATTGGCCGCCGCTCCGGCCGACCACTCATGACGCCGCCCGGCTGCGCGAGTTCCGCGATGTTCACGAACTGAGGGCCGCGTGCGGCGACGGTACGGCCGTATGGGGCAGCGCTGAAGGGTTGGCGTGGACCGTGGTCCTCGATCCACGCCCTGAGTTTGGCGGGACGCCCTTGTTACGCAGCGTCGTCGTTAAGCCCGAATCGGACGCTGCGTTGGAGCAGCTGCGGCGGATCGCCCCTGTTCTAAGTACTGTCGCCGTTCATCCCTACACTGAAGAAGGGCTCACGCTCGCAGTGCGTCTCGGCGCGCAACGGGTTTGCCGGGCCGGCGCCATGCAAAACCCGGATTGGCTCTGGCACCACGACGGCTGGCCGAGCCTCGGGGCGTTTCTTCGCTATGTGGACCTGGAAAACTGAAGCTGCCACGGCAGCGAATTCCACAAATGCCACAAGCAGAAAAATGCCACAAATGAAGAGGGACGATCATCCGCCGCAAACGCCCAGACGGTGCCATGGCGGAAGAGCGCGCGGACGACTATCCGCCGCATACCCTCCACTGGTGCCACGTCGGAAAAGTGCAAGCGGCGGATCCGCAGAACACGCAGAGAACGCAGAAAAGGAACCACAGATCCTAAGGATTAAATGGATCACACAGATCAGACTTCTTCGTTTGTGGCACTACGCTTGGCGTCTCCGAACGCCGAACCGCACCCGTTACCCGTTGCGCGTTACCGGTTAACCGCCACGTTTTCCGCTTGTGACATTAGTGGCATTTGGTTACGTGCGCGGATGTTCCGTCATTGTTTCCGGATTACCTTTCAGAATGAGCAAGCGGCCTATTACCAGTTTCATGTGTTTCCCCCGGTAGTGCACCTGCCGTGGGTCAACGGCTGGGCGCGGAAGCGCGACACGAACACGCAGCTGGTGCTGGTGGAATTGGCCGGGGAAGGTGACCGGGACCGTTTCCTGGAAATGTGCTGCGAAAACCCGCACGTGCTCAAGATTGAGGAGATCAGCGAGGACGAATTTACTTACGCGCCTTCGCACGATATCTAACCGGCCGTTTTTGTCATGAATCTCAAAAAAGAACCACCTGCGATCACTGCGCTGACGCGCACCCTGAAGGTGACCAACCCCAGCGGTCTCCACGCCCGGCCTACGAGCGAGATTGTGCGGTGCGCGATGCGATTCAGGAGCGAGATTACGATCGAAGCCAATGGCCGGCGGTGCTCGGCGGCGAGCATCATGGACATTATGACGGCCGACATTCGTTCCGGAACTGAAATTGTGGTTACGGCCGTCGGGCCGGACGCAGAAAAGGCCCTGGACGCGGTGGAGGTGTGCCTCGGCGAGCTGGAGGCGAAAGGTTTGTAGGCGGGCAGGTGCAGGTCCGGCGACCGCACCGAGGCTACTGGCGAGCCGGGGACGAAAGGCGCCGGCCGGATTCCCACGCCGCGCAGTTAATGCGCGGCGTGAGCTCAGTCAGCATTGTGACGGTTAGTGGTGCTCCTGGCGGTATGCGCCAGTGGCGACCTGACGTTTTTCAATGAAATCGCGGAAACGTTTCAAATCGCCTTCGACCCGGGCCGAATCGACTCCGAGCACCCCGCCGGCCTTTTCGACCGCTCCTTCGGGTTGCCACTCCATGCGGAGGGTTACTCGCGTCTTGTCGGGACCGATTGACTCGAAGGTGACCGTGCCTGAAGTGGGGGCACCGTCGATGCTCCGCCACGAGATTTGACGATCAGGTACCTGCTCGGTGATCTCGGCCTGCCATTCCTTTTCCTTTCCGCCGATCTTCGCACGCCAAAAGAGCTTGCGATCGGTAAGTTGGCGGACTTCAAGCACCCCTTCCATGAAGTTTGGAAACTCCTCGAATTGGGTCCATTGATTATAGACCTGCCGAATGGGGGCATTTACCTCAATGCTTTTCTCGATCGTCTCCATACTGACGAATCGCATCAAGTGACGAGGGCGGTTGTTCCCGGCCATGAGCGGCCGGCCGGCTGACCGCTGCCCTCCCCCTGAAATCCGCCCCGCCGCCGGTGGTCCGAACCCTGCATTCCCGCCGTTCTTTCGGGTTATCGCCTGACCCGCAGCCGCCGGGAGTAATGCGAAGTTACTCACGTGTGAGCCAAAGCAGCCTAGTCAAACTACGGAGGCCGAGGCGCTCGACGCCGGACATTCGTTACCACCAAAAACTGACCTAAGCCGGAGGCAATATTCAGGATGCGCAAGGTTCAAGACAAGGCCACCAAGGCTGCCGTCTTGTGCACCCAGCTTAACCAGTTCCACGTTCCGGCGGCGATTTTGAGCCAAGATCGACGGCATTTTCAAAGCTGGAATCAGAGCTTTTTGGATCTTGTGGAACTCGCACACGACGAGATCATGACGGCGGAAGTCGACTCCATCTTTTCCTTTTTCCCGGCCCGGACTGAACCCGCGTCGAGCATGCGCATCGTAGCGGCCGTGATTCGGAACCCTTCTTCAGCCCGGAAGCCGCGGACGATCGTCGGCATGGAACACCCGGCGATTCGAGGCCAAGCTTCGCTGCTGCTGGCGCACGACCTCCGGCTGACCGATCCCATGTTCGAATCAGGCAAGCAGAAAGGGGCGCGCGAAACGAGTCACCTATTGAAGCAGCGCCTCGACGCGGCGATTCAGGGTAACCTCCAAAAACTTACCCCGATGCTGACGCATTTATTGGAGTCTGCGCCCGTGGCGAGCCGCCAACGGAGCGAAATCCAGAAGATGGTGACGATCCTGCAGAAGATGCAGGATTTCGTCCGTAGCGACTTCGACGCTTTGTTTTTGGCCGGCACCGTGGCAGAGGCGGAGGACGACAACCTTCTGGCGGAGGATCGGTGATGGCGGGCAGCGCCGGACGGCAGAGGATTCCTGTGCCGGGGTACCCCGTTCCGGGCCGGAAAGGGGTTGACGGTCAGCTCCGGAGCGATCGAGAATGCGGCGATGACGTCTGCCGTAGTAGAACGCAAGCCAGACATCCTTAACCTGATCGGCAACACGCCGCTGGTCCGGCTCTCGCGGTTGGACACCGGAAGCTGCGAGCTTTTTGTCAAGCTCGAGAACCAAAACCCGACCGGCTCGATCAAAGACCGCGTGGCGCTGGCGATGGTCGAGGCCGCCGAGCGGGACGGGAAGATTCGGCCGGGTGGCACCCTGGTGGAAGCCACGGCGGGCAACACGGGCCTGGCTCTGGCCTTGGTGGCAGGAGCCAAAGGGTACCGTCTTGTGCTCGTGATTCCCGACAAGATGTCGCAGGAAAAAGTTCTTCACCTGCGCGCGCTCGGCGCCAGGACGGTGATTACCCGCTCGGACGTGATCAAAGGGCATCCGGAATATTACCAGGATTTAGCTGCCCGGATCGCGCGGGAGACGCCGGGGGCGTTCTTCGTTAACCAGTTTGCGAACCTGGCTAATCCCTTGGCCCACGAACAGACCACCGGTCCGGAGATTTGGAGCCAGATGGGCCAGCGGCTGGATGCGGTGGTAGTCGGCGTCGGCTCGAGCGGTACCCTGACGGGTCTGAGCCGTTACTTTGCAAGGGTCGCACCAAAGTGCGAGATGGTGCTGGCGGACCCGGAAGGTTCGGTGCTGGCAGGTTACGTCCGGGAAGGTAAAATCGGACAGGCCGGTTCCTGGCTGGTCGAGGGTATCGGCGAGGATTTTGTGCCGGAGATCGCCGATCTTTCGCGAGTGACCAAGGCCTACAGCATCCCGGATGCGGAAAGTTTCCAGGCCGCACGCGACGTGCTTAGGCTGGAAGGCATTTTTGCCGGTTCTTCCTCAGGCACCCTGTTTTCCGCCGCGCTTCGGTATTGCCGGGAACAAACGGTTCCCAAGCGCGTGGTTACCTTCGCCTGCGACAGCGGGAATAAGTACCTCTCAAAGATGTACAATGACGTCTGGATGGCAGACCAGGGCTTTTTGCCGCGGACGCAGTTCGGGGATTTGCGTGACCTCATCTCGCGCCGGTATCAGGACGGAACGGTGGTCGCCGTCGGGCCGACCGATACCCTGCTTACCGCCTTCAATCGAATGCGAATTGCGGACGTCTCGCAACTTCCTGTCCTGGAACAGGATAAACTGGTCGGCATCATCGATGAATCGGACCTCCTGGTCCGGGTTCAGGACGGCCGGGGTTCATTCCAGGACCCGGTCGGCGTTGCGATGACCAACCGGGTGGAAACCTTGCAGGCGGCCGAACCGATCAGGGCGGTCCGAGAGATTCTTGATGAAGGCAAGGTGGCCATTGTCATGGTCGGCCGGGAATTCGTCGGGCTGATTACCCGGATTGACCTCTTGAACTTTCTGCGCAGAAAAGTCTGAGGATGCGTAAACCCGAGGCTTTTGGTTTTTCAACGCGCGCCATTCACGCGGGCCAGGAACCCGACCCGGCTACGGGCGCCATCATGACCCCGATTTATCAGACGTCCACGTACGTCCAGCAGAGTCCGGGTGTCCACAAGGGCTATGACTACGCCCGCAGCATCAACCCGACCCGACTTGCCTATGAACGGTGCGTTGCCGATCTGGAAAACGGGCGAAGGGCATTTGCGTTCGCGTCCGGCTTGGCGGCCATGGCTACCGTACTGGAACTGCTTGATTCCGGCGCCCACGTGATTGCGAGCGACGATCTGTACGGTGGAACGTTTCGCCTTTTCGAACGGGTCCGCCGGCACTCCGCCAACCTCAGCTTCACGTTTGTCGACTTGGCTGACCCGAGTGTGCTCAAGCAAGCCTGCCGGCCGGCGACAAGGATGATCTGGGTCGAGAGCCCGAGCAATCCGCTGCTGAAGCTGGTTGACCTGGAAGCGGTGGCAAACTTCGCGTCGGCGAACGGCTTGTTGGCGGTCGCCGACAACACCTTCGCGAGCCCCTGGATTCAACGGCCGCTCGATCTCGGTTTTTCCATCGTGATCCACTCCGCCACCAAATACCTGAACGGGCACTCCGACATGGTCGGCGGGGCGGCCGTGGTCGGGCGCGCCGATGGCCTGGAAGCCACCGCTGACCGCCTGGCTTTTCTACAAAATGCGGTCGGGGCGGTCGCGGGTCCATTCGACAGTTATCTGGCATTGCGAGGGCTCAAAACGCTCGCCGTACGCATGGAACGTCACTGCGCCAACGCCGCCCGGCTGGCGGCCTGGCTCGAGCGTCATCCCAAGATCCGCAAGGTAAACTATCCCGGGTTGGTTTCGCACCCGCAACACGCGCTCGCCCGCAAACAGATGCGCGGTTTCGGGGGGATGATCGCGGCGTACCTGGATGGCGATCTCGAGGGAGTCCGCCGGTTTTTGGAAAACACCCGCCTGTTCGCCCTGGCCGAAAGTCTGGGAGGCGTCGAAAGCCTCATCGAACACCCGGGCCTGATGACCCATGGGTCCATTCCGGCATCACAGCGGGCGGTTCTGGGGATCGACGACAGCCTGGTCCGGCTTTCGGTGGGAATTGAGGATTATGACGATCTCGAAGCCGACCTCGCATACGCATTGGAGCAGGTCTGAGGTCTGACCGACCGCCCTGAGCTTTGAAGCAGGCCGCTTTCTACCAGGCAATCTTATGGCGGTCCCGGATAAAACTTCCGGTCAGACTTGAAGGCGCTTCCGAGGCCAGCCAGACAATGGTGTCGGCGCCTTGCTCAACCGAGCGCGTGGCGCCGGGTCCCCCCATATCGGTGCGGACCCAGCCAGGGCAGACCGAGTTGACGGCGATGCCGTGTTGTCGCAGAACCTGGTTAAGCATCATCGTGACGCCGTTCAACGTCAATTTCGAGAGGCAGTAGGATGGGACCTCCCCCGAAAGCCCGTCGATTGCGCCATAGCCGCTGGATACGTTGATGATCCGGGCTTCGCCCGATTTCTGCAGGTAAGGCAAGAACTCCTGGGTCACGCGCAGGACGCCGAACGCGTTCGTTTGAAAAGTTGTGACCATTTGCTCCCGGGTCACGGACAAAATATTCACGCCCTCATCGGGGTAAATGCCCGCATTGTTGATGAGAACGTCGAGACGGTCGTGATCTTTGCCGAACGCGACCGCCGCCTCACGGATGCTCGCGTCACTCGCCACATCGAGCAGCAAAAACCGCGCGTCGGCTGCCAACTTCGCCAGAGCCGCCCGGCCGGCGTCCGGATTGCGCGCAGCCAGCAGCACACGGAAACCTCTGGCGGCCAACTGCCGTGCCACTTCGAAACCTATACCTTTATTCGCGCCCGTAACGAGCGCGATCTTCTGGTCAGCCATAATGTATTTGGGTTGCAGCCGCGCGGTCAGCTGATAACGGCTGCGGTTCTCAATCCCAGGGGATCGGACGGGCCTCGCCGAGGTCGCGCGCTACCCAGCGTTTCCGCCCGTTTTGGTCGCATCCATTCGGCAACTGCGGTCGAAACGTTGGAAAGCATAACCTATGAACAACAATAGCATTCCACTCAACAAAGAAACGTTAAAACTGGCCTCCGACATCTCGCTCGCCGCCGGTTTTCTTTCCATCGCCGCTTCCCTGATCAGCTGGTTTACGAAGCGGGCGGAAGATCGCGCGCATGCCGAACGGTTTGGCATTTTCGTCGGGCTTTGGGTGCCGAGCCTCTTTGCCTTATCGCACCGGCTTGCCCGCGCGGCCGCCGAGCAGTAGCCGATAAATTTTCCGTTTCCGACGCCGGCGCCCACCGTCTGGTCTACGCGCCGGTCACCAGTTCCCGGCCCGGGTGGCCTCACTGATCGCAACGCAACTTTCCTCCACGGCACGGAAGTTCTTTGGAACTGCGGCCGAAAAGTACTTGCACGATGCGTGGCGTTGCGAGTATCTTCGCGCTCTTCGCTGGCGGGGGGGTATAGCTCAGTTGGTAGAGCGTCTCGTTCGCAATGAGAAGGTCCGGGGTTCGAATCCCCGTACCTCCACCACGAGGAACCCGTCGAACCGCACTAAAATTTCCCACGGCCTGGGCCAATCCATTTTCGGCCGCCGGATTGCGGCGCTCCATCTGGTACTCATCCTAAAATACGCTTTATTCCTGCTTTGCCTTTCCTGAAACTACGGCTCGCACCGGGGCCAAGGGTTGCATCGAACCTTTCCGGACGGGGTGGTTCGATGCTCCTTTGACGGTACAGTTCATCAACGATGACGTTAGGCAGGGCCAGCGATTTCAGGTTGATATCCGGATCTTCATAATAATGGTCCAGGCCCGGCTCGATGATGGTGACGCCTCCGGGCAGCAACTCATCTGCCAGCAGCGTCAAGCCATCATTAGGCCCGTACTTTCGGAGCTGCCGGTACCTCCATCTGACGTCGCCAGCGATGTCTCCCGATAGCGGGACGCCTACGAATTGAACGATCAGGATATGCGGCGGCAGCCTGATTCCACCTAATCTCTTACGGCTTGACGCGGTAGTAAGCCCAGGGACACTCCCGAACCGGATGCCTTCCGCAGAAAACATGATTCTCGCCAGCCAGGATTTGGGCCAACCGGTCACGCGGTCGGCCAGGAATGTTCCTCGGATTAATCCTCCCACGCTTACCCATGCGTTTACGGACCGAGTTTCATCGGGCCGCAGGATTTCACCCAGTGCCAGGGCTGTCTCCGGTCCACCTTTGCTTGTGCTTACCAGGATCAGCCTGGTACCGTTGCCGCTGCGGGCACGAATGAAGCCGGCGATGATCGAGGCGTTTTTTTCAATTGTGCCGTCCTCTTCAGTGGTTACCAATTCTACCTTCAGGCCCAACCGGCCCATAAGTTTCCGCTGGTTGGAAAAATCGGCCCCGGTCGTCGGGTTACGTAAATAAT
Organism: Verrucomicrobiota bacterium; assembly: GCA_019243005.1. Classification (GTDB taxonomy): domain Bacteria; phylum Verrucomicrobiota; class Verrucomicrobiia; order Chthoniobacterales; family JAFAMB01; genus JAFBAP01. The sequence continues at coordinate 8,970 of JAFAUY010000081.1, forward strand.
GGAACCCGGGTACAAAGAGAATGGTGTACGCGCGAAGGCGGTTTCGAACAATCCCGGCCCAGCGGTTCCGCTGAATCTCCGCCTTGATCCGGCCTACCTCGGTGCAGTAGGCGGCCTGAAATCTTCGGTTCCTCTCATCCGACAAACTACGCTTGATGAAAAACAGGGTTGCAAAATCCGGTGAGGTCTCGCCCGATAGTTGCCTTAAAGTCAAAGCGTCAAGCGGGAGCGCGGCGAACCTGCGCTCGATCGCCGTAATGGTTTCACTCGCGGCCCGGTGGTCCGCCGCACCGGCAAAAAAGCGGTCGAAATAGGCCCGGGCGAGCGCGGAATCGACGGTCGTCGTGACGGGCTTGCATGCCACGGTGCCGCTGACCGGGATTTTCGGGTAATCGGCACAGGCCGGCAGCGATAGCAGAAGCAGGGCGGCCGATAGGTAAAAGAGACAATCCTGCCGGGTCGCCCGGGCGCGCATCGCGGTTTGCCCGGAGGCAGCCACCGTCCTGCCCCGTTCCATGGTGAGACCGCGGGCTTGACCACCGGTCATCGAACTCGACGCCGCATCCACCGGCATCAAGGGTAGACCGCGCACCCGGAAGGTTCAAGCAAAACCCGACCGCAGGAGCCGCGCGGTTGCCTCAAAACTAAACTTCCTCTACCAATTCGGGGAGAACCCAGGTTGTGTGTATAAAGAGAGAGCCGTCGTGGAAACGCGGCTCGTCCCAAATGCGGCAACGACCCCTCGGGCGAATCACAACTATCAATGAGTTGGTTGCTCCGAAAAACAAACCCATCGTTGTGCGTTGTGTATAGGTCCAATTCATAATCGTTGCGCCGAAGTTATTGACCGGTCCCCCGGGCCATCGGCCACGGTCTGTTCGCCCGGTAATCTGGTGTCCTCATCCTGTACTACGATTAATCCCGGAAGAAGTTTCGCGTAATCTCGGGTAAAAATGCCCTGGCGACAAAGCCTGGGTCTTTGTTTAGCCCTTCAAATAAAATCCATATTTTCTAGAATTCGACGTGCAGGAGCCGTCACCAGCTGAACGCCTGAGCCACCAAGCTGGC
>JAFAUY010000399.1 GCA_019243005.1 Verrucomicrobiota bacterium
ACCGGCACCGAACGGCTCAGCTTTACGCATCTTTTTCCCGCGGGTGGCGCAGGCAAGGTCTGCTACACGTCCCGGAAAAACGGTTGGTTTTGGCCAGGCGGACCTCCCGCCTATCGCGCAGCCCCCTAACGGGTGCAGTTCGCGGCGTCTCCGTTGCCTATCTCCAGTTTTCGTGAAACTTCGATCGATTTTTCGATTAGAACTTGACGTGAAAAAATCATCTGTTTTTCTTGGTGCTCAGGACACTGGCCGGCTTACCATGGGAACGAAACGTCTAACCTGTGCGGCTGCGGGTCTCGTGATCGCGCTTTGCAGCCTATCCGGCGCCTTCGCCCAGACCGCGCCGGACAGCCCCGGTGCCACCGTGCCCACCAACCTGCCGGGCATCCGGGCACACGTCCAGCCCCCAGCGGGTTTTAACCCTTTGACGGCTTCCGCCGAATCCCTCCAAACGCTTGGCTACCCGCCGAAGCCCGATCCGGTAAAGAATGCCGCCGCCTTCAAGGTGTGGGCCAAAGCGGTCTCGGCGCCCCAGGTTCGGATTATCCCGCAACTGCAGCAGACTGACCTGCGCCATGGCCCGGCCCGAATCCAAAATGAGACCGCACAACCGGACGAGGCCCAAGCCGTCCCCCAATCGGCCGCCAACGTAACCTACGCCAACAGCACCAACTGGAGCGGCATTGTGCTGTACGACGGCACGCATCGGCCGTTTGCGTCCTCGTACGTGTATTCTTATTATACGATTCCGAGAGGTCAGCAAGCGTTCGGCCTCCCCACCGGTTCCTGGGATTGGTCGTCACAATGGGTCGGTATCGACGGGTTTGGTTCCGGTGATGTGCTGCAGGCCGGAACGGAAGCCGACGCTTATGCCGATTCGGCAGGCAATAAAGCGGCCTATTATGCTGCTTGGTTCGAATGGTATCCGTTCAACGAAGTGCGGATCAACAATTTTCCCGTCAACGGCGGGGATGTAATGTTTGTTGACGTCTGGAACACCAGCGCGACCGACGGTTATGCCTATCTGGCCGACCTGTCGACCAACCAAGTCGTTTCGGTCAGCTTCACGGCGCCCGCAGGAACCACCTTGATCGGCAACAGCATGGAGTGGGTGGTGGAGCGACCGACCGTTGGCGGAGTGCTTGCCACTTTGACGAATTATGTGGCGTGTCCGTTTGACTTCACGTACGGGGCGAACGCATCGACGATTTATTACCCCGGAATGACCAATTTCTCCGGGACCATGTATAATGTCACGATGGTCAACAACAATAGCCCGATCTCCTACTGTTATTTGCTGGGGCCGGCGTTGTGGTTCATGGACACGGGATCCGCTCACTAGGTTCCCGCGTTTGAGCGCGCCAGGTGGGCGCAGGCTGCGTGGACGGGCGCTTGAGACTTCGCCCGGAAGCTCCGGGCGCCCGCGGTGTTTTGCATCATGCCGAGCTCGCCATCATGCTCCGATGATAGTTGGACTCCGCCTTATGCTTAAGAGATCATCGATCTACCTTCTGATGGCGGGGACCGTTGTAGTCCTGGCTCAAGAACCTAGTCCCATCCCGACGCCACCGGTCCCGCAACCGCACCCGGAGATCCCGGCGCCCCCATCGGCGACGCCTACCCCGTCCGCATCACCCGCGGACACCAGCGGTGAAGTCCGCCCAAAAGCGGCCACGCACCCGGCCATTTTATCTCGCTGCGATCCATAGGTTAGAAGTACGGCAAATCAGCCCGGGTTCCACCACCGAACGCGCCCGAAGGCAAGCAAAAATCCTTGCCACGAAGCGATCGCACCAAGTAAGGAGGCAAAATTGCGCGCCAGCATCATCTACGATTTGACGTTGCCGCTGGGAACGAAGACGGTCGTCTATCCCGGCGATTCTCCGCCGGTTATCGAGCAGGTGTCCAGCCTTGGTTCCGGTGACCGGCTCACCTCCTCCCGTTTCGCGGTCGGGTGCCACGTGGGTACTCACGTCGATGCGCCTGCTCATTTTTTAAGGGACGGGTCCACGATTGATAGATTGCCGCTCCAGCGTTTCTGTGGCCCTGCGGTCGTGCTCGACCTGCAGGGGAAGAGGTTCATCCGCGAACAGGACCTCAGGGATTGTTCCATCCCCGAAAACCACCACGTGTTGCTTAAGACCGATAATGCCGCCCTGCTGGCCTCGGCGCATTTCGTGACGCCTTACACCTATCTCGAGCCGGCCGCGGCCTCTTACCTCTGCGAACGGAATCCATGCTCCATCGGCATCGACTACTACAGCTTTGATCCGTATGAGTCAGAGGAGTTTCCTTCGCACACAATCCTGGCAAAACACAACGTCCCGGCGTTCGTTTGCCTGAATCTTGGACTGGTGCCTGCAGGAACTTATTCCTTTGCGGGCCTGCCCTTGCCTCTCGAGCATACCGAAGCCTCGCCCGTACGAGCGATCGTCTGGAAGTGAATTTTCCGAAATGGCGCGTCGCCGAGGTTCCGGCAGCCATCTGAGAGCTTTCAAGGCGGCGGTTTCCGTACTACCCTTTTTTGTATATGAAAGGTTTTATACTCGGGTTGATCGTCGGCATTCTGTTGCTGCCGGCAGCCGCGTTTCTGTATGTCTGGTTCGGGTACGCGCCGGTTGCGACGGCAGCGCCACCGCTCCCCTTGGAACGGACGCTCACGGCGCTTGCGCTCCGGGCGCGGATCGCCAAAGAAGCGCCGAAAGACTCACCGGTTCCGCCGACCGAGCCGAACCTGCTGGCCGGTGCAAAGGTTTACCGGGAATACTGCGCGGTTTGCCACGGTACCGCGGGCGAGCCGAAAACGGCGACGGCCAAAGGCATGTTTCCCCAGCCGCCACCCCTGCTTAAAGACACGGGTGTGACGGATGACCCGGTGGGCGAGACGTATTGGAAGGCAGCCAATGGTATCCGGCTGACCGGCATGCCCGCTTATGGGGGCTCGCTCAGCAACGAGCAACTGTGGCAGGTGAGCCAGGTCCTGGCAAACGCCGATAAGCTGCCTCAAAGCGTCAAGGACCTCCTGGCGCAACCGGCGCCTGCGCATTAGTTATTCGCGGCGCCGCCCGTGCGACGGTCGGCCGTGCGTGCGTGCCGGACGGTACCCGGGCGAAGGACAGTGCGGAACTGATGGCCGCAGCGCAGCACCTGATCGGCCGGCGGCAGACCTGAGCGTCCGGGCTTGCAAAGCCGGCGGCAAGCCGAAGATCATGGTCGAAGGGGCCTTGGCCCCAGGGGTAACCGGAGAGTAGCCTGCAACTCCAGTGCCGGGCTACTATAAATCGTCTCTCCGGGCCGCAGACGGCTCAACCGGCTTGAGGAGGGGTGTAACTGAGAACCATCCTTTAGTTTAGGCAGACAGCAACATCTATCACCAGACAGCCCCCCCTCGGAGTTGCCTTGAGGGGGAACTATCTACCTCCGCAGTTCCGGCCCCCCGGAACGAACCCGGGCCCCGGGTCAATGCACCCCGGCTTGCTCGCCCGGATAAAAAAACTCTACGAGCAACTTATCTCCCAGGTTGATGGGTGAGTCCACCCGCATGGTCACCTTGAATTCGCGCTCGGGTTTGTCTACCGGCCTGTCCAGCGGAACCGCTACCCGGCAGCTTCCCAGCACCACATTCAGCCGTTCAAAGTCTGGTTTCGGACAAACCGCCTTCAGCTCCACCTCTTGGGTCCCATCGGGACGCTTAAAGGCGCCTAAAACAACTGCTTCACCTACATGCATCGTCTATTCCACCGGCTTTAGAAAACCACCTGTATGTACTATTATACGACGGCTAAATCTTCAATCAGGAATTCGACCCGGGTCCAAAAATTCGGTACGTCCGAAAAGGTGCCATCGCTCACGCGCCCTCGCGGCGCCCCGCGAATCGTTCAGGCGACCCGGTAGCGGGTAATGATTGGTTCAAGGTACGTCCGCAGCCATCCATCACCGGGAACGTACCGCATTATCCAGGATCCGGGTCAGCGCTTCAAAATCCACGGGCTTCACCAAGTGATGGGCGAAACCGGCCTGGAGCGCGCGGCGGCGGTCATTCTCCTGACCCCAACCGGTAAGCGCGACGAGGACGACATCTCCGGAAGCGGTTTGTTCAAGGATGCGCCGCCCGGCATCGTAACCATTAAGTTTTGGCAGGCCGATATCCATGAGCACGATCTCCGGCTGGAAAATCGCCGCGGCGGCGATCGCATCCTCCCCATCGAACGCGACCTCGACCTGGTGCCCGCGGCGGCTCAGCAGCCTGGCCAGCGTCATCGTCGCGTCGCGGTTGTCATCCACCACGAGAACCCGGCGAGGGAGCACCGAGGCCGGTACCGGCCCGATCCGCACCGCGGCGCCTGGCGGCGAGACTTCGTCGACTGCGCGAACGGTGGGCAGACGCACCATGAATTCGCTGCCCTGACCCAGGCCGGCACTGTGCGCTTCGATCCTGCCCCCGTGCATTTCCACCAGGCGACGCGCCAGCGTCAGCCCAATGCCGAGCCCTCCCTGGGAACGCTCCAACGAGCGATCTTCCTGGGCGAAAAGGTCGAAAACGCGGTGCAGCATTTCGGGACGAATGCCGATCCCGGTGTCTTTGACGCGGATATTCACCTCCGTGCCGTCCCGCTCGGCAATCAACCAGATACGGCCGCGAGGTTCGGTGTATTTTGAAGCGTTGTTGAGAAGGTTGGAAAACACCTGCGCCAGCCGGGTCAGGTCAGCCAGCAAATGGATCGGCACAGGCGGAAGCTCCACCGTCAGGATCTGGGCGGCGGTTTCAATGAGCGGGCGACTGATTTCCACGGCGTTCTGGACGACGTTGCTCAGTAACACCGGTTCCCGCCGCAACTCGATCTGGCTTCGGGTGATGCGTGAGACATCCAACAGGTCATCAACCAGCCGTACCATTTGCTGGAGCTGACGGTTCATCAGGTCGTGCGTTTCTCTCACCGTTTCGGGGACGTTTTCGTCCGCTTGCAGGAGGGTAAGGGCATTTCGCAGCGGGGCGAGAGGGTTGCGCAACTCATGCGCGAGGGTGGCGAGAAACTCATCCTTAAGGCGGTTGGCCTGCTGCAGGTCGCGGTAAAGGTCCGCGTTCTCGACTGCGACGGCCGCCCGGTGGGCGAGGTCGGCGGCCAGCATGAGGTCGCGCCGGTTATAACGGCGACCCGATTCCGCGGTTGCGAAGGTCAGCACCCCGAGCGTTTTGCCGCGCCAGGACATGGGCACGCAGAGGTAGGATTTTAGGCCCAGCGCTCGCAACAACTGCAAATGTCCCTCGTCCTGAGCGACCCCGACCAACAGCGAATCCGAGATCTCCTCCGCCATTTCCGCCTGACCCGTGCGGAGTACCGCCGTCACCCCACGCGGCGCATCCATCCGCGGCGGATACCGCTCACTTAACTCGTGAACCATCCGCACCTTGGCGGGATCGGCGTGCGTCACCGCCAGGCGCCGCACCCTGCCTTTGCCGTCAGGCAGATCAATTGAACACCAGTCCGCAAAAGCCGGCACCGAAGTGCTGGCGATCGTTTGCAACGTGCTCTGGTAATCGGTCAACTCAGCCAGGTCAGCGCTGACCTGAGCCAGAAAGCGGGCCGTTTTCTCGCTTTGAACCAGCGCGTCGTCTGCGTGCTTTCGTTTGACGCATTGTGCGATGCTGTAGGCGATCGGCTCCAGGTCGCGCAACACCGCTTCTGAAAGCGTGCGACGGAAAAACATCGCCAGCACACCGGCCACGCGGTCCTCGATGGCGAGCGGGTAACCGGCAAAGGCGATCATGCCTTGTTCGCACGCCCATTGCGGATCGCTGATATTCGGGTCGTGACGCACATCATTGGTAAGATGAGGCTTTCGACTCTGGGCGATCCTCCCGATCTTGAAGTCGCCTACTTTCACCCGGCTATGAGGGCCATCCAAATGCGTATACATCCCGGCGCTGGCCTGTAAGACCAGGACGTCGGTACCTTCCGGTAGCGTCCAGACGCGCGCAAAGGCCGCATCGAGGTGGACGACGAGAAGCTCCGCGCAGTCCTGGAGGATGACGGGTAACGAGTCGCCGCTGGCCAGGCGGACACTGATATCCCCGCGGAGGGCTGCGATCTGCCGCGCTTCCAGCCCTTGGCGGCGGAGTTCGAGCATGTTCATGACCTGGCGCGCCAGCGTCTGGAGAGCCTCGCGCTGGCCAGGCTCGAGTTGGCGCGGCCGGTGGTCGAGGACGCACACCGTGCCGAGTGGGAATCCATCCGGCGTGCGAATCGCTGCTCCTGCGTAGAAGCGAAGGTTGGGTCCGCCGGTACAGAGCGGATTCGAGCGAGAACGCTCATCCTCGAGCGTATCGGGAATCACGAGCGTGTCCGCCTCAAAAAGGGCGTGCCGGCAAAGGGCTTGATCCAGGAGCGTCTCGCGCACCCCAAGGCCGACCTCGCTCTTCAGCCACTGCCGTTCAGCCGCGATGAAAGTCACGGCGGCCATTGGCGTCTCACAGATTTGCGCGGCCAAACGGCAGAGATCATCAAAATCACGCTCGCAGGGCGTGTCGAGAATGCCGTAACGATGAAGGGCCGCTAGGCGTTGAGGGTCGTCGCAAATTGTCTGGGAACGCTCCATCCAAAGAGGTGATCATAGCACCTCGGCTGCGGGACACCAATATTGGTCTGGATCGGAATTGCCTTATTCCGGGCCGGCCGGGCCCGACGGTAACGTCGATCGCATTGGGAGCGCTCGTGTCGGTGGTTTTGCCGAGGGCTTCGAAAGCTCCATGCCGCTGGATTAACGCGGCGTGAATCCACGGCTGGAGGGTTTAATTAGCGCGCAGGACCGCGTCCAACAATGTCCTGGACAGCGGGCCGGCTTGGGGCGATGCTTTGCGCGCATGGTCGGCCAGGACCGGGCTTAGTCAGGCCCGGAAAGGTGAGCGCGATCGTGTTTGCCCTAAAAGCTTCCCACCTTCGTTTGCCGGTACGTTTGACCCCTTGTTGGTGCCCTCGCGACGTGCGGTAACGTCCCCGACCACGGGTGCCGGGCGTGCCCGCGAAAAAAAAAGCGCCACCTCATGAAACCTCCAAAGGCCCGGAAGGCTCGCCCCCTTCCTCAGCGCTGCGGGACGCCCGCGTCGTGTACGGGGTGCACAGCACGCCCGCCGGCACACCGGTAATCGTCGAGACGGTCTTTGAGATCGAATCACCTCCGCTTGGGGTTTAACGAGGAAACTTATGAGTAAATGGGCGGAGGCAGCGATCGCCCATCAGGAAAACCGCATGGCTTAACTCAAACCAGAAAAGGAACCCACCATGACGAAACTGGAAAAAGTGTCATACACCGCCAAAGCCCACACTGCCGGTGGCCGGAGCGGCGGTGCCTCCCGGACCGACGATGCGGCAGAACAGCGAAGAGGTTTACGATGACGACCAACGTAAATTCAGTGCAAAAGGAGGCGGCAAGCGCAGCCCAACTGCTCGATGCGGCAAACGGGCTTGCATTGGTACGCGTGACCATCGGCTCCATGTTTGTGTGGGTCTTTTTCGAAAATCTGGGAAAAGGTCTCTACACACCCGGGGAGTATGCAGACCTGATTAACCACTACATCACGGCGAGTCACTCGCCGGCTGCCTGGAAGGCGGTCATGGGCCTGATGGCAAGCCACGCCGCGGTGGCAGCTCCCCTGCAGGCTGTGACCGAGATTTCTCTCGGCATCCTGCTCGTCATCGGTCT
>JAFAUY010000099.1 GCA_019243005.1 Verrucomicrobiota bacterium
GCCCGCATGCGTCGTACCGCCTACGCGCCTTGTTCCGGCACCGGTGGCCTGCCGGAGCCGGCGTGAATCCCGCCGCAAACACCGCTCCCTATTCGCCGCTATGAAGGTCGGTGATCCCGTATTCATCGTTTCCTACCGGTCGGGGCTGGAACCTGGTACACGCGCGCGGATCGTCGCCCTGGACGGTTCAAGCGCCTGGGTATCGGTCAGTTCACCGGCGGAACCGCGAGTGTTCCTGATGCAGATCTGGGACCTCCTGCCCGCCAGGACTTATGGGTGCGTGGTGCTCCACGTGGTCTGTGACACCATTCGAAGCCTTAAAGCCAGCGGCGGCTCGACCTTGCTGCTGACCCCCGAACAACTCGTGCGGAAGCTGGTGGAGCACGGTCTCAGCCCGCGAGTGGCTCGCCAGTGCGTCGAACTTTGGGATACGCAACAGGAAAATGCAAATCCTTTGCCAGTCCAGGACTGGCTTCGGCAAATCAAACGCTACTACAGCCAAGGAATCGTTCTGCAGCCCAGCGGGCCGACCGATCAAAGCCTGATTGGGTGTTCCGGGCAATCCCTGGATCAGGTTCTCTTCTTCCGTTCATCACGACGAGCGGCTTCGGAGGAGGCCGGATCGGCAGAAGGCGGTGATGTTTCGCCGCGATGACCGAAACGTTCGGCCAGGAGCTCATGAAGATGCTCGTCGGCCGCCGGTACAATCAGGGAATTCGGCGCGACGGCGACCCGGGGTGGGGGGAATAGATTCCGATCACCCATGAAGTGAAAATAGATGAAGGCGACCACGGTTAAAGTTGTCGCTTTACGATTAATCTTCAAGCAAATGCGACGAGTGCCACAAACGGAACGTGGTCGCCGTGTTCCGCCGTAGCCGCCCCATCCGGTGATTGATAATTGCGCGATCCTTAAGTGTGCGCGATCACGACGAAGACGAGAATTTTGAAGACAGGGAGCAGGGAAGTGAGATAGATGAGAAGTTCAACCAACCGGCTGAGCAGCAGGCTTCTCCGTCCAATCCTCCGGGTGCAGACCGGAAACCGGCAACGGATAAGCCTCCCTCTCGGCCGGAAAATCCCTAACCTGGTTCCCTCCTATGGCGAAAGAGATCCGAGCGATAATCTACAGCGAAGCCGACGTGGATCGGGTGATTCAGGCCCTGACGGCGTCGGGCGTCAGACGCGAGCAGGTGCGCGTGGAAAAGCCCCCTCCGAAGCAGGATCCGAGTGGCACCAAGGCCAAGCCCAGAAGCTGGAAAAAGGCCGGGCTCTATGGCCTGATCGTCGGCGCGATTATCGGCCTCTTTATCGGCCTCGTTGGAGGTCACGCGTCAATGATGAGGCATTGGTTGCACCCGGAGAACGCCGATTTCGGGCAGGTGGTATGGCTGAACATCTTCTGCGTCGTCTTCTTCGGCATTTTCGGCGCGCTGTTCAACATAGGGATGAACAAACTGGCGGTTAGTCCGGTCAACGAGAGTGCCGGGCCGGAGAGACCGGTGATGATCATCAACGCCAATTCGGATGAGGAAGCCGCCAGGATACACGACGTCATGCTGAAAACCCAGGCGGCTGCACCGGTCAACCCGGCCGAGGTGAAACGCTGATGCGTTTCGAGCGCATTCTGAATTGTGCACCAGGCAATTTTATGTTGAGCACCGAAGATTATCCGGGCCCGACCCAGGACACCCCCGAAAAAGAGGATACGAACCAATCGGGCCAGCGGCCGCCGGCGGATGCCGGCAAGGCGGCGCCAAGCCCGCTGGAAAAGCGGCGGGAACCAGCCCCGGAAAAGGGGTGATTTGGCGATGGCCGGTCCTAGCTGTTTTCCTCCTTGAGACGGCGGAGGCGTCAACTCGTCTGGCCGGTCGGGGAACCGGCGTCGGAATTTGGGCCCATCTTTTCGCGTTCGCAGCGATCGAGCACGTTTAAAGCCGTGCGGTCATCGATGATGAGAACGTGGAGCAGGCCGGTTCGCAAGGCGCCGATGATGGCATGAGTTTTATCCAGGCCGCAGGCGACGGCGACCACGTTGGGCAAGCGGCGCAGGTCCTGCCACGACAACCCCACGGTGCGCTCTTCGACGTCGCCGGGTACCGGGCGGCCCTGCAGGTCGAAGTAGCGCGAGGAAATATCGCCGACGGCGCCTCGGGCCCGTAGCCGGTCGATGGTGGCCAGATCCAGAAACCCGGTCTGCAGGACCGTGGCGTCCGGTTCGACCTTACCGATGCCGGCCATGAAACAGGATGCCTGGCGGGCGACGTCGAGCGCGGCGCCGATACCCGGGTCGGCCAACAGCACGTCGCGCAACTCCGGGCTGGCAACGATTGCCGGCACATAAAGGTGGTAGACGCGGGCGTGGAATTTCTCGCCCACGAGCGACACCACCCGCGACGGGTTGAACGTCCCGCCGCTGTTGAGGCCGCCCATTGACTGGGCCACCACCAACCCTTCAATCGGCGTATCACTCAAGGCCCGGGCCACCTCAAACATGGTTTGGCCCCAGGAGACCGCCAGGATCTGGCGGGGTTGCAGGACGGCTTCCAGATACAGCGCGCCCGTCTTGGCCACCGCGCGGGTGACATCGGCCGGGGCATCCAGGCCGGAGGTGGGCACCACGAAGACTTCGCGCAATCCGAAACGCTGGGCGAGTTGGGCCGACGTCTGCAGCCGGCGCAGCACGTCCAGGCGCAACGAGACGGTCACCAGGCCCGTCGCGGCCGCCTGGCGCAACAACCGGCCGATGGTCGGACGCGACAACCCCAGTTCCTGGGCGATCTGCGCCTGCGTCAGTTTGCGATGATGATAAAGCCAGGTAACCCGCGCCAAGGCGTCCTGTTCGTCCAGTAAGGTGGTCCGAGCGGCCTTGTAGGCCGTCGCTTTGCGGCCACGCTTGCCGCCCCCGATTTTGGGGTGGGTATCGTTCTGGTTCATTATTCCCTTAGCTGCTCACGCCTGATCGGGTGTGGACCGTAGATGTCCATGCGCCGGCGCCATCATGCGGAGATAAAGTCCTTCCCGCCGCCAAGACGCTCAGTCAGGGCAAGGTTGCCCTTCGCCGCGCGACCTTTCAACCAAAAGCGTATCCGCCGTGCGGCCCGGCGTCATCCTTGAGTCCAGTTGAGTCCAGATTAGGCTTGACGCATGGGATCCATGGGCCTACACGGAAGTTAGTAACTGCCGTCCCGGGAGTTACCGCTTATGGCCTTTGCTTCCCCCCTGGCTGCTCCCTTTGAGCCGCGAACGGCTAACCCTTTAAAACCATCCTAACCGAGGATTACGTTCCTTACTGGAAATGAACCGGAAGCCAGCGGCTGCCTCAAACCGGCTTCTTCGCCCCGACGGTAATAAAGCCGCCTCGATCCCTTCCGGCCGCTGCCACCCTCCCGAACCGGACCATACTGAGAAGAAACCTTGCCTATGAGCGCTGTAACCGAGAAATTGCCGAAAACCATGGGCGCCGTCGTCTGCCACGCGCCCGAAGATTATCGCCTGGAAGAGCGGGACGTGCCGAAGCCGGGTCCCGGAGAAGTGGTTATCAAAGTCAGGAGTACGGGTATCTGTGCGAGCGATATCAAATGTTATACCGGCGCCGCGATGTTCTGGGGCGACAAGAAGCGGGCCGGGTACTGTCAGGCACCCGTGATTCCGGGACACGAATTCGTCGGCGAAGTCGTGGCGCTCGGTGAGGGGGCCGCCGAAGCGTACGGCCTGGCAATCGGTGACCACGCGATCAGCGAACAAATCGTCCCGTGCTGGAAGTGCAAATACTGCAAGATGGGCGCGTACTGGATGTGCCAAGTGCACGATATTTACGGTTTCCGGCAGCGGACGTTTGGCGCCTGGGCCGAATACATGCTTTTCCCGGCGGGAGCGCTGAACTATAAAGTGCCGAATTCGATTCCCCTGCACCACGCGGTCTTTATCGAGCCGCTGGCCTGCTCCATTCATGCCGTGGAACGGGGTGACATCCGTTATCAGGATACCGTCGTCATCGCCGGGTGCGGCCCGCTCGGGCTGGGGATGGTGGCGGCAGCCAAAATGAAGGGGCCGGAACGCATCATCGCCCTGGATCTGAGCGACGAACGGCTCGAAGTTGCCAAGCGGACCGGTGCCCACCTCGGAATCAATCCGAAAAGAGAGGATGCCGTCGCCAAGGTGCGCGAGTTGACGGGCGGCTATGGTTGTGATGTGTACATCGAGGCGACGGGTGCTCCGCCGGCCGTCGAGCAGGGTTTGCTTATGATCCGAAAGCTCGGCACGTTTGTGGAATTCAGCGTCATGCGGGAGCCGGTAACCGTTGACTGGACCATCATCGGAGACAGTAAAGAGTTAAATATCCACGGGTCACACCTCGGACCGAATTGTTATCCGGTTGCCATTCGAATGATCCAGCAAGGCTTGTTGCCGATGGATGAAATCGTGACGCACCGCCTGCCGCTGCGCGATTATCAGAAGGGGATCGACATGGTGTTATCCGGGGTGACGTCCGTGAAGGTGACCCTCGAGCCGTAACCGGTCGAAAAACGATCACGTCAGAAACCTGCTGAGCCGGGCGGCCGGCGCTGAGGCCACCCTCGACGAAACGATCGATCCCCGGCGCGGCCGCCACGCCCTATGATTACTGCCCAAGCGCGTCAGGAATTTCTCGAAACCATTCCGATCTTTGCCGGACTTGATCGCGTCGCACTGACCGAAATTGCGCGTTCGGCCGAAGAAGCTGCCTTCCGTGCCGGCGAGATTATCGTCAAGGAGGGTGAGGCCGGTAATCGCATGTTTATCATCCGCTCGGGACGGGTGGAAATCATCAAGCATCTGGGGCAAGCTCACGAGACGGTCCTGGCGGTCCTGGGCCCCGGCAATTTCCTGGGCGAGATGTCCATCATAGAATGCGTGACCCGTTCCGCCTCGGTTCGGGCCCTGGAAGATACGGTTCTATTTGCGTTGAAGAGCATCGACCTTTACCGCCTTTTCCAACGCTATCCTGACCAGTACGCGATCATGATTCTGAACATCGCGCGTGACCTCTCCCGGCGTCTCCGGATTGTCGATGAAAGGTTCGCGGCGCTCGGCCATTAAAAATGCCACAAGCCGAAAAATGCCACGAATGCCACGAATGAAGAGGGATCATCCGCAGAACACGCAGAGAACGCAGAGATCGATTCACAAAACCGGCACTTGGTACGGGAATCCGGTCCTCACGATGCCGCGTCGAACTCCGTAATCTTCCCGCCGTGTTCCGCCGTGTTAACCCTGTCGCTGCGCCTGCCGTGTGACCGAATCCCGAACTCCACCCGCTACCCGTTACCGGTTCCCGAGCCACTGTTCGGCCCGTCGTAACGCGTCCAAAAGCTTATTGGGAGCAAATGGTTTTACGAGGTGATCCTGGTAGCCGGCCGCCAGGCTGCGATCCAGATCCGCCCGGGCACCAAACCCGCTCATCGCGATGGCGTAGGCCTTCGTCTTGAGCCGCAGTTGTTGCAACAGGTTCCACCCATCACCGTCGGGTAAGCCGATGTCACTCAGGATTACGTCAGGCTCTTTCTGTTCCACCTGCGCGAGGGCTTCTTGCACGGTTCGCCCGACGCGGACTTCATGCCCGTAGTGCTCCAGAAAGCGGCGCACGTAGGTGATGGTGTCCTCATGGTTCTCAACGAGCAGAATGGTGAGGTGGCCAGGTTGTCTGGTCATGCCTTGGGTTTGCTTTGGATTGTTCGCCAATTTACAACCCATACGCTTTGATTCCCCCCTCCGTGAAGCTTTTTAGCACGTCCAAAATGAGAACGCGACTCCTTTGAAAAGGATAATTTCGAATCGGCAACATGGTCTTGAGCTCAACTTTGCCCCTGCCTCGGCCTCAGGTAATGCCTTGACCTTACAGGCATATCAGGGTTTTCCTGTACGTGCGCACCTACTTACCTTCGCGAACAGCCCCACAGTAACCAACTCTTCTACCTCATCCCCAATCACTTATCATGTCGGGTCAAGTCCTTATCACTGGCGGAGCAGGCTTTGTTGGATCTCATCTCGCTGACGAATTATTGGCAAAAGGGTACCGGGTCAGGGCATACGATGCCCTCGTTTTGCAAGTGCACGGAGAACGTTGTAAACGGCCGCATTACCTGGCTGACGAGGTTGAACTGGTACACGGGGACGTTCGGGATGGGAAACGGTTGAAAGACGCGCTCCGCGGGGTGGACTACGTGGTCCATTTCGGCGCGGCCGTGGGAGTGGGCCAGAGTATGTACCAGATCTGCAATTACACCGATGTGAATTGCCAGGGGACCGCCGCCTTGCTGGAAGCGCTGGCCCAGAGTCCCGTCGAAAAGCTGATCGTTGCCTCCAGCATGAGCGTTTACGGTGAGGGCCGCTACCGTGATCGTAACGGCGAAATCGTGGAGCCCGTCGGGAGGTTCCGCCGCCAGCTCGAAGCGCGTCGCTGGGAGGTGCTGGGGCCGGATGGCAGCGAGTTGACGCCCGTGCCGACGCCTGAATCAAAGCACGCCTCCGCCCCTTCGGTTTACGCGCTTACGAAATATTATCAGGAACGCATTTGCCTGACGGTAGGGCCCGCTTACGGGATCCCGACGGTTGCGCTCCGCTTTTTTAACATCTTCGGTCCTCGGCAGGCATTATCGAACCCTTACACCGGGGTGCTGGCCATCTTCGCGTCGCGCATCCTGAACGGCCAGCCGCCGCTCATCAACGAAGATGGCCGCCAGCAGCGCGATTTCGTTTACGTCAAGGACGTTGCCCTGGCTTGTCGCCTGGCCCTGGAATCGCCGAACGTCGATAATGACGTCTTCAACGTCGGCAGCGGCAAGCCTTATGCGATCTCGGCGCTGGCGATGGATCTGGCGAGGCTGTTGGGACAGCCGGAGCTTGAGCCTGAGATCACTGGTAAATACCGGGTGGGCGACATCCGTAATTGTTACGCGGACATCACCAAGGCGCGTACCCGCCTGAACTTTGAACCTCGGTACGATCTGCGTTCCGGCCTGGAAGAGATGGTGCCCTGGTTGGACGGCCAAACGGCCAAGGACAACGTGGCGGAAGCTTTTCGGGAGTTGTCCCGGCGCGGGTTGACCGTGTAATGGTATCGCTTGCAGCCCAGCGAACGCGCAGCCGCACGGCTCACGCATTTGGTTTTGGGCTGTCGTTAGCAATGTTGAGTGCGCCAATTAAAGTATTGATGACGGCGGATACCGTGGGCGGCGTCTGGACCTACGCCCTGGGCCTTTGCCGCGGTTTGGCCGCACGCGGCGGCAGGGTAACCCTGGTGAGTTTTGGCGAGCCCGCCAGTGAAGCGCAACGGGCCGAAGTTGCCGAACTTGCCGGCATCACTTTGGTTGAAACGCGGTACAAGCTCGAGTGGATGCAGGACCCCTGGGCTGAGGTGGACCAGGCGGGCAGGTTCCTCCAGGACCTTACGCGGGCCGAAAGGCCGGACCTGGTTCACCTGAACGGGTACGCGCACGCGCCCTTGCCGTGGCCGGTTCCGGTGGTGGTGGTGGCGCACTCGTGCGTCTTCACCTGGTGGCAGGCCGTGCACGGCTGCCGGCCTCCTCGGGACCAATACGGTGAGTACGGGCGGCGCGTGCGGGCCGGCTTGGACGCTGCGGATGCCGTGGTCGCACCGACCCGGGCCATGCTGGCCGGTCTGCGCGAGGCGTACCGGTGGCCGGGCGAGGGTACGGTTATACCGAACGGCATCGATCTTTCGGGTATGGCTCCCCCGCCGAAAAAAGCCGTGATCGCGTCCGCCGGGCGTCTGTGGGACCCGGCCAAAGGGATCGGCTTGCTGGAGAAAGTTGCACCGGCACTGCTTTGGCCATTGGTTGTGGCCGGCGCCGGCCGGGAGATGGATGGCCCGGAGACCCGGGTCAGGAACCTGCGCCTGTTAGGGAAATTGTCGCCTCGCCAAACGCGCGCCCTGTTTGCCGAGGCCTCGATCTATGCGGCCCCGGTTCGATACGAGCCTTTCGGGCTCTCAATCCTGGAAGCGGCCGAGGCGGGTTGCGCGCTCGTGCTGAGCGACCTGGCCTCCTTACGCGAAAACTGGGACCACGCCGCAGAGTTCGTCCATCCGCACGATCCGGAGGCCTGGCGCGACGCGCTGAACGGCCTGGCCGGGGATGAAACCCGGCGCCGGCGGCTGGCCTCGCTGGCTGTGCACAGGGCCCAACGGTTTTCCAATTCCCGGATGGTTGACGGCTACGTGGAGCTTTACGCATCCCTCTTGGAACGGTCCGGCGCCAGGCCAATAACGGAGGGGCTCGTGGCATGAAGATCGCCATTTTTGGTTCGAGCCTGGTGTCTGCCTATTGGAACGGTGCGGCGACCTATTATCGCGGCATGGTCAAAGCGCTGGCTGATCGCGGCCACCGGGTCACGTTTTATGAACCCGACGCGTACGGGCGCCAGGAACACCGGGATATTGATCCGCCGCCCTGGGCTGAGATCGTGGTTTACGAACCGTGCGAACGAGAGGCGGACCGGTTGGTGCAGGCGGCGGCGCAGTTTGCGGATCTGCTGATCAAGACGAGCGGGATCGGCGTGCTGGATGATTTCCTCGAACATCGAATACCGGCGGCCCGCACCCGTGACAACCGCGTGATTTACTGGGACGTTGACGCGCCGGTCACCCTTGCCCGTCTCCGGAGCGACCAGCCCGGGCCGCTTGGCGCCACGCTCTCATCGTTCGACCTTGTGCTGACCTACGGGGGCGGTGACCCGGTGGTGGGGGACTACCTCAGATTAGGGGCGAAATCGTGCCATCCGATTTACAACGGCCTGGACCCGCGGACGCATCACCCCGTGGAGATGGACGGCGAGTACGAATGTGACCTCGGGTTTTTGGGCAACCGTTTACCCGACCGTGAGCAACGGGTGGAGGCTTTTTTCTTTCGGGCGGCGGAGCTGAGCCCCAGCCGGCACTTCCTGCTTGCGGGTAACGGCTGGGCCGGCAAACCGCGCCCGAAAAACGTCAGTTACCTTGGGCATTTACCCACGGCTTTCCACAACGTTTTCAACTGCAGCGCACGGGCCGTCCTGAACATTTGTCGCAACTGCATGGCCGAAAACGGCTTCTCGCCCTCCACCCGGGTATTCGAGGCTGCGGGTGCCGGCGCTTGCATCATCACCGACGAGTG